>NZ_VPCE01000006.1:0-267311 GCF_013418335.1 Acinetobacter sp. YH12145
TTTCGATCAATCAATCAGTAAAAATCCACACAAGTTGTTCTTCATAATCTCTTAATGATCTTCTTGTTGGTTCGTCACCAGCAAGCTAGGTCGGCTATATTACTCTTTATTTCTAAAGAGTCAACTGGTAATTCAAATTATTTTTAAACTTATCAAATAAAACCTAACTTAATCAATTCAACCAAGTCATTGTTTTATCAGAAGTTTTAATCTTCATCACCGCCGATGGATGTGCATTCTACAGCATTTCTGATCCAACGCAACACCTTTTTTTAAATAATTATTTTGAGCGCACATTTTTCACTCAAATTACATTTTTTCATTCATATTTTGATCAAATTTGGTTTAATAGTAATAAATCAGGATTATTTGAACGTTTTTACTTATTATACGGCAAACATTTTGCCGCGCTAAAAGCGTCAGGACTATATATGCGCCAAACTTCTTTTTTATATGCAGGATTATTGTCACTTGTCGTAACAACACCTGTATTTGCAAATGACGAGTCTTCAGCACCTGTTGCTCAAGACTCTGAAGCTGCCAATAAATCAAAAACACAACAACTTGCGCATGCTGCGATGGTCAAGTCATCTGAAGTTGCAAAAAAATTATCTGTAAATGCCAATGCAGCACAATCAGAAGAAGATAAAGACCCTTTTCAGCCGATCAACCGGAAAGTTTACGCATTTAATGATTATTTAGATGTCCATATTGCTCGCCCTGCTGCTGTGCAATATGTAGCGAAAACTCCTAAGGATATTCGTGAATCTTATCGTTTATTCCGTAAAAATTTGGGCGAACCGTGGAATGCGTTTAACCAACTCATCCAAGGACGACCGACACGTGCCGCAAAAAGTCTGGGGCGTTTTACTGTTAATACACTGACAACTTTAGGCTTTGCTGACCCTGCAAGCCGTCTAGGTCTAGAAACAGAAGATGAAAACTTTGGCGCGACTTTAGGTTATTACGGTATTCCTTCTGGTCCTTATATTGTTCTACCAGTGCTTGGTCCAAGCACATTGCGCCAAACCGTCGGTCTAGCAGTAGATAGTCAAGGACGTCCACAGAAATATATGCTTGATGGTCATGATGTGGCGTATTGGTCTGAGCAAACTTTACGTGGAATCGATACTCGCGCTCAATTACTGGATATTGAAGGTGTATTACAAGGGGATAAATATGCTCAAATTCGCGACATCTATTTACAACGCCTGAATTATTCAATTTCTGAGAAAAAAGGTATCGCTGAAGAAAACTTATTTATTGATGAAGAAGATGACGATATTGATGAATCTGAAGATAATTCAACAGATGTTTCATCTGATGATTCTACCGATTTCATTGATGACAGCAGTTCAGATGATACCGACACGGTAACAACTGAATAAATAAAATTTTTCAATTGGCTGGTGTGGTTTTTCCCTCCAGCCATCATTAGCTTGCTATAGTACACTTATTGTCTATCGAAGGATTCATCTAATTCTTTATGTATTTCATTCAACCTACTCGTGATATTCCATATTTAGATCAGGTACTTGATGCGCTTCCTAGCGTACAAATGATTAACATTGAAGATCTAGACTTGTATGATCCAACGATCATTGCAATTGCTGATGTTGCCGACTTTTTAAATCACCAATGGACACTTCCTACTATTGTGCTTGCTTTTGAGCATGAAGGTGCTGCATTGGCTCAAGCTTGGCAACAAGGCGCTTTAGCAGGATGGGTTTGGGATCATATCCCAACTAACCTTCAGGTGGCACTCACTAAAATTGATGCGCAATACAAACGCAATCAAGACAGCCGTGATCTCCCTTCTGCTGCAGATTTGCAAAAACGTTTACTGCCCAACCCGATTGAACTCCACAACTATAAAATTGAAACATTCTTCCAGCCTTCAGCCTATTTATCCGGTGATTGGTACGATTACTGGAAAATCAGCGATAAAGAAATCATGTTTTATCTCGCAGATGTATCTGGTCATGGGGTGACGAGTAGTTTACTGACCTCTTGGATGGC
This sequence comes from Acinetobacter sp. YH12145, assembly GCF_013418335.1. Classification (NCBI taxonomy): domain Bacteria; kingdom Pseudomonadati; phylum Pseudomonadota; class Gammaproteobacteria; order Moraxellales; family Moraxellaceae; genus Acinetobacter; species Acinetobacter sp. YH12145. The sequence continues at coordinate 2,020 of NZ_VPCE01000006.1, forward strand.
TGCTTTCCACGGTCGTTCAAAAACCCCGAGAGAACTCATCAAAAAGCTCAATGGCATGTTGGTTCAAGAAAATATTGAAAAGCACATTACCATGATTGCGGGAATACTTAATCTCGATACGCATGTCTTGAAATGGTCTAGTGCAGGCCATTATCCGCCGGCCATTTTATTTGAACCCGGTCTTCCCGCACGAATTTTAAATACCAGTAGCTTTCCACTTGGCTTAACTGAAGACCTAGAAGTTGAAGAGTTTGAATTCACCTTAAATCGTTATTCACGCTTTGTAATTTGCTCGGATGGCGCACTTGAACCTTTTGACGGTGGATTGAATGAACAGCTAGGTCAATTGGTTTATCACTTGCAAAATCAATCATTTCAAGCACCAGACCATGTTGCTGATGATATTGCCATCCTAAGTTTACGTCGAATCAATTAATCACGAAATCAATCACTTAAACCGAATACGACTTTCTGATCATACTCGGCTACTTGAGTAAGCTGTGCCCCTATGGGATAATTTACTATCCTTCTCTGCAAATGGCATTTATATGTCAACAGGTCATGTTGAATATGCAAGCTTGAACGGAACGCATATTTTTAAGCTTATTGGCGAAGTGCGTGCCCAATCTTGTATTAGTCTAGACAAGTTATTAAACAAAATTGAACAGCAACAAAATGTCGTCGGTGCAATCGTTGATTTAACCCAAACGACATTTATCGATAGTACTGTCCTTGGCATTTTGGCGAAACTGGGTTTGAAGCTCAAACAAGTTCACCATATCCAAGCGGTAATGTTGTCTACAAACTCTGATATCACAACGCTTGCCAATAGCATGGGTTTAGGTCAAGTGTTTGTTATTTTGAATTATTGTGGTGATCCAAGTGTATGCACTCGCGCACTTATGGAAGAACACATTACCCATAGCAATATGCTGAATACGGTTTTAGATGCACACAAAACGCTGATGAAACTAAATGATAGCAACCAAAATATGTTTGAGCCTTTGGTAAAACAACTGCAAAAAGAGCAGGACAATCTAGAGCAACCCAAGCAGCAAAATGTCTAATTTAGGTTAATCACAGCAGAGACCCTCTTCGCATGACTTTACTTTCCGTTGCACAAATGAATTCTCAAAATGACATTGAAGATAACTTCAAAGTGATCGAATCATTGATGCAACTAAGTCAGGCTCAAGGTGCGAGTCTCATTGTATTTCCTGAAAATTTTGTCTGCTTTGCCGCAGGTAAACAACGTGAAACCGCGGCGCAATTTGAAAGTATTCAGCAGCGACTAGAACAACTCGCACATCGTTATCAACTTTGGATTGTTGCGGGCACACTCCCATGCCCTTATCGTCCAGATGGTTCAATCATTCAAGATGGCCGTGTCCGTACTGTCAGCCTGTGTATCAGCCCTGAACGTACCGAAGCACGTTATGACAAAATTCATTTATTTGATGTGCAAGTTGGTGACGCTGTCGGTGGCTATCAAGAATCAAAATTTTTTGAACCTGGTACTGAAACCGTAGTTGCAACAACACCTTTTGGCAATATTGGCCTGATGGTGTGCTACGACTTGCGCTTTTCTGAACTGGCTTTGAAACTTCGTAGCCAAGGTGCAAACATTTTAACGGCGCCTGCAGCTTTTACTTATACCACGGGTGAAATGCACTGGCAGTTGTTACTGCAAGCTCGTGCCATGGATAGTCAATGTGCCGTATTAGGTGCCGCACAACAAGGCTGGCATGGTGAAAAGCGTCAAACTTGGGGTCATGCTGGAGCAAGCAACAGCCGTGGTCAAATTTTAGCAATCACCGCGGAAGAAGGCGCTCAACTACTCACAGTTCCTTTTGACTTAGACGAGCAGCAACAGATTCGCGCATCAATGCCACTGATGCAGCACCGTGTTTTGGTTCAATATTGATTTTCACTCTATAAAATTACAAAAAAACTGAATATTATTTAAACAAAATCCCCCACGATATGATTTTGAACCATCATCTGAGGGATTAGAAAAATGACTTTAGAAAAAGCAGTTTATACAGCCCATGCAAAAGCCACTGGTGGTCGTGATGGTCGTGCAACGACATCCGATGGTCATTTAGATGTTCAATTGGCTGTGCCGAAAATTATGGGGGGTACAGGTAATGGTACGAATCCTGAACAACTCTTCGCCGCTGGTTATTCAGCCTGTTTTTTAGGTGCAATGAAATTTGTGTCTAACCGAGATAAAATTTCGATTACCCCTACTGCCTACGTCGAGGGTGATGTTGGTATCGGCCCTATTCCAACAGGATTTGGTATCGAAGTGACGCTTAATATTCATCTTGAGGGTATGGATGCAAGCGAGGCACAGAAATTGGTCGATGCTGCACATATTGTGTGCCCCTATTCAAATGCGACCCGAAACAATATTAATGTCACTTTGAATGTTTTGACTTAAATCCATTTGTACCTATCTATACAAAGCACTGTTTTAATTCCTTATAAAATAGTGCTTTGAGTTTTTTGACCTCTACACATCTACAGCTGAGCTCAAAATAAAATCTTATCCATTTCCAATACATTTAAATATTCATATTCAGCTACCAAAACCTTGCTAAAATATATAACGATTCTTATTTACATTCATTTATTGATCTATGATGCTTAAACCTCTCCTTATCAGTACATTGCTAATCAGCGCATCTACACTAAGTTTTGCCGAATTAACGCTGTCTGAAAAAGTCCGCCCTCAAATTAAATCCCTGGTCAATCCAGATATTCAACGTCTTGCGCTACCGCCAACACCGAACAACATGTCTTTACCTGCCTATGGTCAAGGCATCATTGGTTGGGGCACAGGCCCAGAGGGTGCAGCAGCGCGCTTAGCCAATATCAGTAAAGCCGACGTTGAAAAGCTTAAAACTCAAGATGTCACTTTAGAGATGGTTCAAACTTGGCAAAAGTTTTATGAAAATGAAACGCAGCGCAATGCAGGTAACCCAACCGCGCCCATTCGTGCTGAATTGATGAAGAAAGTTGTCAGTTTGTGGTAAGTGAAAGACCGTACAGCCCATATTTTTTGGGCTGTTTTTGTTCAAATTAAAATAAAAAATTATGAGACATTCGATAGAAAGAATAATGAATAAAATTTAAAAAATGTTTAATATTCAAACTATAATTAACTATACATCCATAAAAAATTAAAATCATTTTCAGGACTTTACAATGAAAACATACTTTTCGATGCTTTTTCTAAGCTTGGCCTTAGCCGCATGTAGCCAAACACCTGCGCCTGATTTTTCAGGGGAATGGAAACAAACACCTGACACGGAGAGCCTACGCAAACTTTCCATTAGCAAACAAGGCGATGACTACCAAATTAAAGACGAATTTTGGCTCGATAAAAATAATACTGAGCGCACTTCTAGTGCTTCATCCGGTATGGCCGAAGTGAATAATGATGTTTTGAAATATAAAGAGAGCAATAACATTGAAATGAAACTCAGTGATGCAACTCACCTCACTCTGACAGATAAAGCATACGATGCTGTTATTCATTTTGAAAAGATTAACTAAAGCAAAGCCCCGAGTCCTTGCACAGGCTTCGGGGCTTTTTTTATAATTCACACCGACTATTCAGCCGCTTCATTGGTTACACGTAAAACCTCTTCTATCGTGGTTTTACCTGCCAAAACTTTACGCAATCCATCATCACGAATTGAACCCGCATTTGCACGTACATGATTTTCTAACTCAAACTCAGCAGCATTACCATGGATGAGGCGACGTGTTTGCTCATCAATCGGGACGATTTCATAAATTGCGGTACGCCCTGTAAATCCAGTATGCGAGCATTGTTCGCAGCCTTTAGGTTGTGGCAATTTTAATTCGGTCGAGGCATCGAGATGCTTAAATAAGTCTTTTTCAAAATCATCGGCATCATGCCAAGTCGCACAATGACGGCACAAGGTTCGAACCAAACGCTGCGCCACCACACCTATCAATGAGCTTGACAGTAGAAAGGGTTCAATCCCCATGTCTTTAAGACGGGTCACTGCACCGATTGCTGTATTGGTATGCAGCGTTGAAAGTACCAAATGGCCTGTTAATGACGCTTGTACTGCAATTTCAGCAGTTTCTAAATCACGAATCTCCCCGACCATCACCACATCTGGGTCTTGTCGAAGCATGGCTTTTAATGCACGAGCAAAGGTCATATCCACTTTGGTATTGACCTGCGTCTGCCCGATCCCTTCAAGTTGATACTCAATTGGATCTTCCGCAGTCAATATATTTTTTGAACCATCATTTAGATCAGACAATGCCGCATATAAGGTTGTGGTTTTACCCGAACCCGTTGGTCCTGTAACCAAAATAATGCCATGCGGACGATGTACCAGTTGTTTCAATCGATCATAGTCATGCTGCATCAAGCCCAAATGGGTCATGTTTAAACGCCCAGCTTGTTTATCGAGTAAACGCATCACCACACGTTCACCATAGGAAGATGGTAAGGTTGATACACGAACATCAACTTCTCGGCCCGCCAAACGTAGTGAAATACGACCATCTTGTGGAATTCGCTTTTCTGCAATATCGAGTTTGGCCATGACTTTGATCCGTGACACCAACAGTGGTGCTAGTTCACGACGTGGCTGCACAATTTCACGTAACTGACCATCGACACGTAAGCGGACAGACAGCTTTTTTTCAAAAGATTCGATATGAATATCTGAAGCACCGACACGGATCGCTTCAGACAATAAGGCATTGATTAACCGTACAATCGGCGCATCATCCTCCTGATCCATCAAATCTTCAGCTTCTGGTACAGAGTCCGCAAGGCTAAGTAAATCAGGATGATCTTCCAGACCCGCTACCACTTGTTGAGACTCACCGGTGTCTCCGGCAAAGCTTGCACTGAGTAATTGATTAAACTCTTGCTCACTACATAATTGATATTGTGCAGGATGCCCTAAATAGCGACGTGCTTCTTGTAAAGCCAGCAGTGGCGTGCTGTCACGACGTACAATAAAAGCTTGATCACCCTCATATCGAAGCAATACGCCATGACGTTTGGCAAAACTATATGGTATTTGTAATTGTTTAAGTACTTGCATCACGCATTATAATGATGAAAAAAGTTGTTTTGAGTGTACTCTAAGCATCTGACAGCGTGAAGTCTGTTTTTAGGATTTATCAGGACAAGGGATATACGCATTGCCATTAGAAAATGATTTGACTGAAAAGGAATCCCCAAAACGTAAATGGTGGGGGGAATATCAATTTGAACTGAATCACCCGCGCAGTTGGCAGTTTGGGTCTTTATTGTTCCGGGTGACGCGCGGCATGCAAGAGTGGCGTATGGAATATCATCGCCCGACCTTTCAGTTTGACTATGAGCAGCAATGGCATCCGATTCAAGACCCTGAATTTGGTTTTCCACAACCCATTAAAATGGAACGTTATATGTTCCGCCAGACGCATGACAAAATTCAAATCATGCCACGTTTGGCAGATCGGTCTGTGGTGATTAAACCGGTCGATCCGATTTATATTCCAGCCGGACAGCGCGGAACGCTATATATCAGTACGCCGCTGTGGATTGCCGGCTTTGTCGAAGGTCTTAGAGAACCCTTGTTTGATATACCTGTGATTTTACCTAAAGATACTTGGTTTGGACCAAATCATCGAATGGGGGAAATTTGCTATGCCACAGCAGTCGATGGTCGTACAGAACTCAAACAACTCAAACCTCGTGCTTTTCGTGCAGTAACCCCTATTGAGTTTCATAACGTGAGTAACCAACAGATTCGTTTTGACCGAATGAATGTCCCTGTACCGGCTTTGCCATTATTTTATAGTGAAAGTACGGGACGTTTATGGACTTCACAAATTCGGGTCGTCCATGAAGGTCATGACAAACCGCCGCGGGTCAAAATTGAAAACCGTACACCGCCACAAGCCGGTGACGTAATTTATCTGCATCCGCCACGCGAGTCAGCCAATGTACTATTCAATATGTTTGATTCATTTTTCTAACGGTGAGCCATGGCAGATTTAAATATTTCGACAGAAATCACCAGCAGCCTAAAAGGAATGGTCGCCAATCTCAATACTGATCGGCTGACAGAATTATTGGTGGCTGTTTTACTAGCAGTCATCGGCTTTCTGATTGCACGTTTTATCTCGAATACCTTTATTCGTACTGTAGGTATGCGTTTCAATGCCCATCAGCAGTTGGTTTGGCGTCGCGGGATTTTCTATTTCATCTTTTTAATCTTTGTGATGGCAAGTTTAAAAGAAGCCGGCTTTAAACTCAGCGTCTTCTTGGGTGCGGCAGGTATTTTAACGGTCGCACTGGGTTTTGCCTCGCAAACGTCCGCATCCAACCTGATCAGCGGGATGTTCTTGATCGGTGAAGGGTCTTTTGAAGTTGGTGATACCATTCAATTGACACTGATTCGCGGGCATACCATTGAAGGTGAAGTAATCTCGATTGATTTACTGTCGGTCAAATTACTCACGCAGGACAATGTCTATGTCCGTTTGCCGAATGAACAACTGATTCGGGCACCTGTACATAACCTGTCTAAGTTTCCAATACGGCGAATTCCAATTACCCTTGCAATTAACTTTCATGAAGACATCATCAAAGTCCGTGAAGTTTTATTAGATGCCGTTAGTAAATATCCATTGGTCTTGGCCGATCCTAAACCTGCCGTGACCGTCACTGCCTTTCGTGAATCTTCCATTGAGCTGCTTTTTGCTATTTGGTGTCAAAGAGAGAATTTCCTGAAAGTCCGTGATGAAATGCAGGAACGGATTCGAAATGCCTTTGTCGAAAATAAAATTGAAATCCCTGTCCCGAAAATGGGTTTTGTTGACCACCCACTTTCTACACAAGCAAGCGATGCTAACGTCGATCAATATGCCAATGCGCAAGAAATTCAACGAGAGCCTCAACTCAAATAATGGTCTATCGACTTGATATGAAAGGCCCTGCATATCTTCAAATGTGCAGGTTTTTTTTATCATGTACTTTTATAGCCATCGACCTGTATAGCTTAGTGATCTCGTACCTTTAAGAATTTCATCATGGTTCAACCTTGTCATTCGGCATGGGTGCAATATAGGCAATCAAAAGCATGGCAAAACCTGCCGCCATAAATGAAATCACTCGCATGAGTGTGCCGACATGAGATAAATCCAGCAAAACCAATTTCAAAGTGACCAAGACCAAAATACTGCCGCCGAGCAGCCAAACTGAACGTAATTGGCGCTGAGTGGCAAAGCGCATACTCACCAAAGCCAATAACACCCACAGCACAGTAAAACTCAGTTGAACGGTCGCATCGCTCCAAATGTCTAAACTGTTATAAGGCGTATCCAGATACCTATGTAAGGCACGAAGCACGACATAGCTACTTAACCAAAGTAGCCCAAGGACACTCAACACGGCAGCCAAGCTACGATCTAAACCAGCTTTTAACTGTTGATTCAACATCCATAAAAAAGCCGCTAACAACAGCAAACTCACTGCATCAAAAGGATTCAGTATCGGCAAGATATATCCCACAAAGGCCTGCTGACTAAATAATTGCGAACTGATGATCCAACTTAAAGCCAAAAACAAACTGCTACGCGCTTGCCAAAACATTTTCCAGACCGGTTGCTGCGCTTGCCAATAACACCATGCACAAAATATCAGCGGCAAAATTACCACACTGATATACGGCATACTGGGTATCAGCGTCAGACTGGTCCACGCCAAGCTACTCAAAATTCCGAGACTGACCCATTCTTTTTCTTCACGTACACCGAGTAATGGTCGTAGCCAAAGCAGCGCCAAGCTCAGCCCAGCGAATGCAAAATACATCTGCTCCATCGTTGAATGCCAAAGTAACTGACCGTTCTCACTCACTGAAATAACTTGGTACAGCCCCATCACATAAACAGGCACTAGACCGGTCCACTTAATGATGGACCAACTCCACGAAGCTTTTCGTTTTAACAAGCCTTCATTCACCAACAGATAGGCCACACTGACAATCAATAAACTCAAGGCCAATTGATGACTACTCTGCAGCCAATCTAAGAGCAACATGGTGAACATAGTAGTTGCTGAGAGCATTTGCACACATTGAAAGGCAATACTCGAACTTGAAAGCTGTTTATGAAATGCAGGAACCGCGTGCGTCACGATAATGGCCGCCAAATAGCTCAAACACACGCCCCAATACATCTGTGCAGGGAAATGTGGCAGTTGAACCAAATAATACAGACTTGAACAACCCGCCATCACCAAGAGCGCCATGCCTAAATAACGGCTGATATTGGACTGCTTGTATAAGGCATATATAAATATCAATGCACCTTCAACTGCCCAACCGACCACACTCCACTGCTCTTTCAATACTATCGGTGGAATCAATACCAAGAAAATTAAGGTCAAACTCAAATAACTTTGTGCAATCAGTGGGATCACAGCACTACGTTTACTGATGCTATACAGCGCGGCAAAAAGCGCCGCGAATAGCAAGCTATACCCCGCCTGCCATACCGTTTCCTCAAAATACATCAAATACAATGCCAGATAAGCAAGCACTGGTGCGGCAAAAATCAGTGCAATATCCAAGGCAGGTTTAAGCTGAAAATGCGCAAGATCTTGTTTCGCCAATAACTGACTAAAACGAAAACCGAGCCAAATAAAAATCGCAGCGTGAGCTAAAACCAACACGCTCATCATCTGACGTTCGGTGGTGTATCCGTGGTAAAAAGCATATCCTCCACCCATAATCACCGTCATCAAAAAAGCGATTTGATTCAGATATTTCCACGGTCTTAATGTACTCATGACCGCAACAGCAATATTAATCACAAGATAATAGGCAATAAATTCCGTTGCAGTTGCATCACGAACAGGCAAGGTAAATGGCGCAAGATAGGCGATCAGCATTGCCATAATTGCCAGTTCTACCGACTGTTGTTTCAAACTGAGCCAAATCGTCAATGCCATAAGTGCAGCATATAGTAAACAAGCTATGCCAAAGCCCGGAATGACGGCATTGTAATAGGCAAAAAATAAAGTCAAAAACAGCGCTGCAAGACCTAGACCTTCTAGAGCCAAGGCAAAACTGCGATTTTTGGTTTGTAGCCAAAAACCCAGTCCCACAACACCAGCACTGATCAAACTCACGATCAGCAGTTTCATGGCCAAGCTTAGTTGCCAATGCTCTGTGGCAAATCTGAGTAATAGCACCACGCCAATCACCAAGACCAATACCGCCACTTTTAACACGGGATTGCCTTGGAAAAGCCATTGCTGAATTTGACTAGATAGATTTAGCGCAGACTTGGATGGTGTATTAGAAAGCGTTGAATTGAATGTTGCCTGATGTCTAACTGTACCAATTGCCGTCTCGGGATGTACAGATGGTGTATCATCAGAATCAAAATTTTCAGGACGATCTATTGTCGACGCTGATATTGAAGTAGCTGCATGAATCGATTGCGACTGGAGCGCACGTCCTTGCAATAAATGCAGCTGATGTTCCAATCGTTTCAGCCAACGCAGAAAAAAATAAACCCATAGGCTAATCCCAATCGCAACCAAGTATCCCAATTCTGTTAACAGTCCAACGACCGTTAATAACGATGCAATATATAATGGAACCTTTGATGTCATTTGAAATGGTTGTTTTGATGAGCTCAGTGCATCAGCGCCGTGCTGTAAATCATCGACATAATTCATCACACTGAGCATAAAACCGATGCCACTGATATAACTCAGGATACGGAGGTCTAAGTACCATGCCCCGATCCCTACCAAGATCAGCGTCATCAACCAAATCATCTTGATTTCATTATTCTGTTTCAGCATACCTGCTTCGTCATTTTCCTGAATGTTTTGATGATACATGAGCCTGACCGATGGATTAAAACTATTCATCAGTGATTCGGTAAGTTACATATACAATCTAGACTCAGCGTACGGGCAAAAAATCACGTACAATAAAACCGTTTTTAGGATTAGGAAATTATCAATGCCACCATTTGTCTTGGTCGATGGCTCATACTTTTTATTTCGTGCTTACCATGCACTGCCACCATTAACCACTTCAACCGGTTTGCATACCAATGCAATCCGAGGTGCCATTTCTGCCATCCAAAAATTAATGCGTCGTATCCAACCGACGCACATGGCCGTTATTTTCGATACACCTGAACCAACCTTCCGTCATGAATTGTCCCCAATTTATAAGGGTGACCGTCCAAGCATGCCTGAAGAATTATCACAACAAATTCCATATCTTCATGCGTTAATTCGTGCTCTAGGGATTCCACTACATATGTTGCCAGGCGCTGAAGCCGATGACATTATCGGAACTTTAGCCAAACGCGCTGAAGCAGCCGGTCATCAAGTTTTGATCTCCACTGGTGACAAAGACATGGCACAGCTCGTTACTGAGCGTGTCACTTTAGAAGACAGCTTCAAAGACAAACCGATGGACGTTCAAGGCGTTTTTGAAAAATTTGGGGTGTGGCCGAATCAAATCATTGACTACCTCACGCTGATGGGCGATGCCTCTGACGGCATCCGTGGTGTACCCGGTGTTGGCGCAAAAACAGCAGCGAAACTTTTAACCGAGTACGGCTCGATTGGCGGCATTTTAGAAAATGTCGACAGCATTAAAGGTAAAGTCGGTCAAAACATTAAAGACAATGTTGAAGGAATTGCTCTTGACCACCAACTGGCGAGTATTGTTTGTGACCTCGACATGGGCCTTAAATACGAAGATTTGAAACTTGCCGATCCAAATATTCCAGCACTGCGTGATTTATATACGGAACTAGAATTCCGTAACCAACTGCAGTCATTAGATCATCCGAACAACCCCAATGGCGCAACTTACAAACAAGCAGCCAAAGCCATCAACACCACGGCGACTGTAGCCAATGCACCTGAAGTTGAAGATCAAGCGGACAAAACTAGTGTTGATGATTTACTCGGTGAAGCTCGTTATCACACAGTATTGACCCAAGAAGATTGGGATGTGTTATTCAAGCGTCTAAGTACTGAAAAGCGTTTTGCCTTTGATACCGAAACCACTAGCCTTGACTACCGCGTGGCGCAGATTGTAGGTTTCTCGGTGGCTTTAGATGCACATGATGCCTATTACGTGCCGCTTGCGCATGATTATGAAGGTGCGCCGCAACAACTTGATCGCGACACAATTCTGAATCAACTCAAACCTTTACTTGAAGATAATGACGTACAAAAAATTGGTCATCATCTCAAATATGATGCACATGTCTTAGAAAATCATGGCATTCATTTGGCAGGTTGGTATTTCGATACCATGTTGGCCTCTTATGTCCTTAACTCTGTGGCTACACGTCATGGGATGGATGACGTCGCACGTTTGTATTTAAGTCATCTCACAACGACGTTCGAACAAGTGGCTGGCAAAGGTGCAAAACAAAAGACCTTTAACCAAATTGAGCTTGAAACTGCAGCTCATTATGCCGCAGAAGATGCCCATGTGACCTATCGTCTATATGAAGTACTCGATAAGAAGTTACAAGCTCACCCGGAGCTGATCAATATTTTGCACGATATTGAAATGCCTGTTGCCCGTGTTCTAACCTCTATGGAAGAAAACGGCATTGAGCTAGATATGAACTTCCTCGACCAACTTGGTGTGGAATTTGCCAATACCATTCAAAATTTAGAAACCGAAATTACCGATCTTGCGGGTCAAAGCTTCAATGTCAGCTCACCAAAACAAGTGGGTGAGATTCTGTTTGATAAATTAGGTTTAAAAGGCGGTAAGAAAACTTCTACAGGTCAGTACAGTACCAGTGAAAGTGTGTTAGAAAAAATCGATCATCCGATTACTGATTTAATTTTGGAATATCGTGGTCTTTCTAAACTGAAAAGCACCTATACCGACGGTCTATTAAAGCAAGTGAATGATGACACACATCGTGTGCATACCAGTTACCACCAAGCTTTAACGGCTACAGGTCGTTTGTCATCTACCGATCCAAACTTACAGAACATTCCTGTCCGTGAAGATATTGGACGTCAAATCCGTAAAGCTTTTATTGCACCTGAAGGTCGCATTTTATTGGCAGCCGATTATTCGCAAATCGAATTACGTTTAATGGCGCATTTCTCGCAAGATCATGCCTTGGTCGATGCTTTCAATCATGGGCAAGATGTACATAAACGTACTGCAGCAGAAGTTTTGGGCATTCCACTCGATGAAGTGACCAGCAACCAACGTCGTCAAGCCAAAGCGGTGAACTTCGGTCTGCTCTACGGCATGTCAGAATTCGGTTTGACCCGTCAACTGGGTTTCACTCGAGAAGAGTCGCGTAACTATATTGGTAAATACTTCCAACGCTACCCTGGTGTTTTAGAATATATGGAACGTACTCGCCAAGTCGCACGTGAACAAGGTTTTGTGGAAACTATTTTAGGTCGTCGTCTATATACACCGGACATTATGGCGAGCAACAAAATGGTGAAACAAGGCGCTGAACGTGCAGCGATTAATGCGCCGCTACAAGGTTCTGCGGCGGATATCATTAAACTGGCCATGATTGCAGTCGATAAAATCTTACCGAAAGATCAAGCCAAAATGTTACTGCAAGTACACGATGAATTGGTATTTGAAGTTGATGCTGCAATTGCCGATGAACTCTCTGCCCAACTGACTGAAGTGATGCAATCTGTGTTGAAAATTTCCGTTCCACTGATTGTGGAAGTCGGTCAAGGTAATAACTGGGACGAAGCACACTAATTCATTCACGTTCATTCACGCCTTTCTCCCTCTAAGAGGAAGGTTGGGATAGAGGTGAGATATTTCTACTAACTAAGAAATTTCTTGTTTTACACCTCATTTTAAATCCACAAAAAAAGGACGCCTCGGCGTCCTTTTTAATTTAACTCGTCTTAGCTCAGATTAAAGACCAGTCAATAATGCAATTGCGACTTGCTTCATAATGGTTTCCGCAACCAACAATGCCAAAATCGCAAAAATTGGCGATAAGTCAATCATCCCCATATTTGGAAGGATACGACGGAATGGTGCAAGTAGCGGTTCTGCCAATTCTTGAACCACTTCAATATAAGGCGAACGTGACTGACTAAACATCACGACCCAACTCAAAATAATCGATGCAAAAATTAAGTAACGACAGAAACGGATTAAATCCTGAATCATGGTCACAAAGGTCATAATGATCAGATGGAATGGACTATTCACTGCCACGCCAGACAAATACATCAAACCAAACATTTTTAACAAATACAGAATCACCACCAACACTAAGGCCGCTGTATTTACCCGCCCTTTTGCCAAAGTGGGGAAAATTCGGCTAAAGATATCGACAATTTTTGTTGCTTTTGCTGTTGCCAAAACCACAGGGTTATATGGACTCACGGCAGCAAGCTGCATTAAAAAACGGAAAAATACGAGCAAAATTGCAACGTTAATAATGATTCCAAAAATTTGAGCAGAGCCCATACTTGAACTTTCCTAAATCAAATCGAATTATTTGGTGCTTTCGCTTAACTCTTGTGCCAACTCTTGGCTACGCTTTTGCGCTGCGGCTAAAGCGGCCTGAATATTTTGTGAAATTTGAGCATGATCAAATACTTCAATCGCAGCTTGTGTTGTACCGTTTGGAGAGGTTACATTTTTACGCAACTCCGCAGGACTGTTGGCACTGGTAATCGCCATTTGTGCAGCGCCCAATGCAGTTTGCAAGGTTAGTGCTGTAGCCACTTTTTCATCCAAACCCATGTTTTTACCTGCACGGATCATACTTTCCATCATATAGAAAAAGTATGCAGGACCTGAGCCAGAAACAGCTGTTACCGCATCAATTTGCGCTTCTGAGTTTACCCAAAGTGTTAAACCCGTTGAAGCCAAAACTTGACTTGCAAGATCACGATCTTCAGCTGAAACCGCTTCACCTGCATATAAGCCATGCGCACCGGTTTGAACTAAAGCCGGTGTATTTGGCATGACACGAACAATACGCTCTGTGCCTAATAGTTTTGAAATCGTTGCAATTTCTGCACCTGCAACAATTGAAATCACCAACTTCCCTTCTAGCAAACCTTGTAATGGTGCCAAAACTTTTGCCAACACCTGAGGTTTAACCGCAAAAAGAACAATGTCAGCATCTCGAATTGCCGCAACATTATCATCGGTCACATGCAAATCTTTTTCAGCCAAAAGCTCACGTACTTTTTCTACGGGATCTGAAACTGTAATACGTGTAGTCGGGACACCACGTGCAATTAGGCCACCAATTAAAGCCTGTGCCATGTTGCCGCCACCAATGAAACTGATATTACAATTTAGAATTGCGCTCATGATTGAAGATCCGATATTGCAGATTTAGCGTTAAGAGATAATGTCGGTTGCCAGCCAGCTTGAGTACAAAATTCAGACTGCGCCAACCAAAAGCCCTGAGGCGTAAAGACGCCTAGCATAACATTATCTCGGCTTAATATTTGAATAGTATGACGCTGCCACGGAAAAATTTGCGCCTGTTGAATGGCTTTTTTCAACGGCCAACTTCCGACACGGCCATATAAATGAATTTTTTCACCTCCAAGACGTGGGCGAATCTGCAGTTGCTGCCCCAATAATTCAGGTGATAAACCAACCTCTGAGGGTTGAATCACAAAATGGCCGGCAGGCAACTTGAGGCACTGACCTGCAACACAAGTTACAACCTCAACCTCTTGAATGGATTCTGCTGGCAGATAATCCGCTTTGGCAATCCGATGAAGTTGCTGTTGAAAGCGCAGATAATAAAATCCATTCCAGTGTAGTGCCGCTTGCGAGTCTTCGCGTGAGTTAATCACTTCTGAAACTAAACGCTGTACCATTTCAAAGCTTGGACGATATTGCCCCTCACCTTTCATCCAGTGCGATAACAACTGACGCTGACGTGCCAGACTGAGCTGTTGTAAAGCCTCCAAAGATAACACTTGCGATGAACCACAGGCAGCTAAATCTTGTTGCAACACCTCAAGTAAAATTTCATCAGCATCTTGCATCAAGTAACTGGTTCGACTCAGAGCTTGCTGCATTTTAGGAAATCGATCGCTGAGTAACGGCCACAAAATCTCACGACTCCACGCGCGGTCATAGTCGGTATCAAAATTGGTGAGATCTTGAATATTTTGCACATGCAGCTGTGCTGCCCATTGGCAAATTTGCTCACGTGAAAGATCCAATAGCGGACGCCATAATGTAAAATCTTCACGTACATCGAATTTTTTCATGGCAGCAAGGCCATGGACACCGGCACCTGAAAGTAGCCGCAATATCAGTGTCTCGGCTTGATCTTGCTGATGATGCGCGAGTACTAATATTTCATCTGCTTGTAAATGTTGGGCAAAGGCTTGATAGCGGGCTGAGCGGGCTTGGTTTTCAAGGTTACCTTGCGCAACCTGAACTTTTTGTATAATGAATGGAAGATTTAGCGCTGCACACTGAGCACGTACAAACTCACCCCAAGCGTGACTACACGCTTGTAGTTGGTGATCAATATAAATTACCCGCATTTTTTCAGGGCACAAAAACGACATAAGATGCAGCAGCAACATGGAATCCATGCCACCACTACATCCTATTAAAAATCGGCTTTGTTCAGGCAGCGCCTGAATTTGACTTAAGCAGTCAGCCCTAAATTGTCGCTGCCAAACTTCATTAAACGCTGATAACGCGCTTCGCATCGTTCGTTTGCATCCATTGGTTGCAGTTCTTCTAGAGCTTGCTTCAAGACCACTTTCAAATCCTGCATGACTTTTTCAGGGTTTAAATGTGCGCCCTCCGCTTCGTCCACCACGTATTCCACAATGCCCATCTTCTGCAATTTATCTGCCGTCAATGCCAATGCTTCACTTGCTTGCTCTGCTTTTTCTGCAGTTTTCCACAAAATAGATGCACAGCCTTCCGGTGAAATCACTGAATAAATACTGTGAGATAACATAATCACACGGTCAGCTACGCCGATACCGAGCGCACCACCCGAACCACCTTCACCCAATACCGTTGCCACTACAGGCACTTTAAGTGAAGAAAGCTGAGCTAAGCTAGTTGCAATCGCTTCGGCCTGACCACGCTCTTCTGCACCCACACCTGGGTACGCACCCATGGTATCAATAAAGGTAAAGACTGGCAGATTAAAACGCTCGGCCATATCCAATAAACGCTGTGCTTTACGGTAACCTTCGGGGTTACTCATACCAAAATTATGCTGTAATTTTTCACGTGTACTACGACCACGGTGCTGACCTACGATCATCACAGGCTGACCATCTAAACGAGCCAAACCACCAATCATCGCTCCGTCATCACCAAATAGGCGGTCACCGTGCAAAGCATCGAACTCTGTAAAAATTTCGCCAACATAATCCAAAAACTGCGGACGTTCAGGATGACGTGCGATCTGAACCGTAGTCCAGGCTTTAGATTGAGCTGCTTTATTTTTCATAGGTCGATCATTATCCCTAACTTAACTGGTCTGTTAATTGATAAATTGTTCCGACTGGATATTCAGTTCAATATCCCAATGCTTAAATTGCACCTGCTCATCATGCAAGTCTGCAACCAACAAAGGCCACTGTTTGGCATCACCAGAAACACTAAGTTGCCATTGTTGCGCATTGTCCACGCTTAATTCAATGGCAGGAAGCATCTCATCGCTGCGACTATGATTTAATAAAACTGCTAAACGAAGCAATAGACATAAGTAAACAAGTTTGTTACCACCGACTTTCATCACATCAATGCGCGCGTCACTACGTAACTTACGACGATGATGCGCCACTAAATGCGACAAATGGTTTTGATCAATTTGTGAGAAACCCGGAATATCCGAATGTTGCAGTAAATAAGCACCATGACGATGGTAACCACTATGACTGATCGCTAAGCCAATTTCATGCAAATACGCTGCACGACGCAGTAAATCACTGTCATCACTGGTCAAATTCAGTGCGGTCGCCACACCATTAAACAGTTGTTGAGCGGTATTTACCACACGTTCAGCTTGTTTCATATCTGCGTTGTAGCGACCCATCAACGCATGTACAGAACGGTCACGAACATCTTCATGTTGGAAACGTCCCAATAGGTCGTACATCACGCCTTCACGTAACGCGCCATCAGAATAAACCAATTTATCGATATTCAACACATCAAAGACGGCATACAAAATGGCAATGCCGGCTGGCAAAACTGCTCGACGGTCTTCTTTTAGACCATCAAATTCCATTTCATTGACATGCTTATATTTAAGCAATTTATCTTTGAGTTTAAATAAACCGTCACGTGTCAGTTCTTCCTGATCGTTGCTCCAGCCCATATTGACACAAATCTGACGACATGCTTTGATCGTGCCACTTGAACCGACAACAGTATCCCAGCCCGCAGCTTTATAAGTGTTGGCAATGCCTGCGATTTCCTTGCGAGCAGCATTTACCGCTTTATCAAAACTTTTCAGGTTAATTTCACCATCAGCAAAAAACGCTTTGGTAAAAGCGACACAGCCCATTTGCACAGATTCTGTATGAATCGGTTCAAACTCTTCACCAATAATCAACTCTGTTGACCCCCCACCGATATCAATCACAAGGCGGCGACCACTATTTGCCATAGTATGTGAAACCCCTAAATAAATGAGACGGGCTTCTTCACGACCAGCAATGATTTCAATTGGTTTTGGTAAAATTTCAGCGGCTTTTTGAATAAATTCATGACCATTTTTTGCTTGACGCAAGGCATTAGTCGCCACAATACGTAAACGGTTAGCTTGTACAGGATTTAAACGCCCCACAAAACGTGCTAGGCAGGCTAATCCTCGTTGCTGTGCGGCTTCAGTCAAATTTTTATTTTCGTCTAGACCTGCGGCAAGCTGTACTTTTTCTGACATTGATGCAACTTTTTTCACTTCACCATGGTCTACGCGTGCGATAGCCAAGTGGAAGCTGTTCGATCCCATATCGATAGCAGCAAGTAATTCTTCATCAATCAAAAAATCAGACATTATTCAAAAAAACCTGTTCAGAATTGTGCTTAGATTAATTCACATACATGTAATTTAAAAGCCATTTATGAGTAGT
This sequence comes from Acinetobacter sp. YH12145, assembly GCF_013418335.1. Taxonomy (NCBI): domain Bacteria; kingdom Pseudomonadati; phylum Pseudomonadota; class Gammaproteobacteria; order Moraxellales; family Moraxellaceae; genus Acinetobacter; species Acinetobacter sp. YH12145. The sequence goes on from NZ_VPCE01000006.1 coordinate 20,165, forward strand.
TCGGGCGGAACTTATCGATTTTTTATCTGAAGCAATGATAGTCATACACGATCATCGGCATCGTGATCATCCATTAGACAAACTCGCCATTCAGGTCGAAAATTTACATAACCCCCTACATTGTTATAGTTGGCTATGTAATACTTATAAACATAGAGTCAACTTAAAAATTAATTCCGGAGCAAAATCCATGTCTGGCAATATCGTAAATACAACTGATGAAAACTTCCAAGCCGATGTACTAGAGTCTGATACTCCTGTACTTGTAGATTTCTGGGCAGGTTGGTGTGCTCCTTGTAAAGCCATTGCACCTGTACTTGAAGTACTTTCAACTGAGTTTGAAGGCAAAGTTAAAATCGTTAAAGTAGACGTAACTTCTTGCGAACAAACAGCTGTAAACTACAACATCCGTAACATTCCTGCATTATTAATGTTTAAAAACGGCGAAGTTGTAGCAACCCAAGTCGGTGCCGCACCAAAATCTAAATTGACAGCTTTCATCGAAGAAAACATCTAATATTTTTTCGATAAAAACACTCGAAAATACGCTGTTTTACACAGCGTATTTTTTTGGTTGATAAATTGACAAATGCTGTGTTCTCTCTTATATTGTTTACTCAAGAAATTAAGGATCTCAAATCCTGTCATTTTCTTACAACACAACACATAAAATGCCGCTCGGCAACAGAATTGTTTTTCACATCTCTCTTCATATAACGAATCAGATCTCTGAATTGTTTTGTGCAAACCAATTGCTATCGTTTCTTGCATGATCGCGGCACATTTGTTGCTCCCTTTTCCAACCTGTACCTCAGAATTTTAGATTCTATCTGACCACCTATGAACTTAACCGAACTCAAGAAAAAACCGATTGGCGAACTCATCAAGATTGCCGAGTTTATGGGCCTCGAAGGAATGGCTCGTAACCGTAAGCAAGATATTATTTTTGCCATCTTAAAGCGCCACGCAATGAACGGCGAAGAGATTTTTGGTGATGGCGTTCTAGAAATTCTGTCGGACGGCTTTGGTTTCTTACGCTCTGCAGCGGGTTCTTACCTAGCCGGCCCTGACGATATCTATGTGAGCCCATCACAAATCCGTCGCTTCAACCTTCGTACTGGTGACACTATTACAGGTACGATTCGTCCACCTAAAGAAGGCGAACGTTACTTTGCATTATTAAAAGTTAATCAAATTAACTACGACACACCAGAAAACTCACGTAATAAGATTCTTTTCGAAAACTTAACACCTTTATTTCCAACCGAACAATTGGTAATGGAATTAGGTAATGGTACAACAGAAGACTTAACTGCGCGTGTGGTTGACTTGGTTGCTCCGATTGGTAAAGGTCAACGTTCAATTATCGTTGCACCGCCAAAAGCGGGTAAAACCATGTTGTTACAAAACATCGCACAGTCGATTGTTCGTAACAATCCTGAATGTTTCTTGATTGTCCTTCTAATTGACGAACGTCCTGAAGAAGTAACAGAAATGGAACGTACTGTTCGTGGTGAAGTGGTTGCTTCAACATTCGATGAATCACCAGCTCGTCACGTACAAGTTGCAGAGATGGTGATCGAAAAAGCTAAACGTCTTGTAGAACACAAAAAAGACGTGGTGATTTTGCTTGACTCAATTACTCGTTTAGCACGTGCTTACAACACCGTAATCCCTTCATCTGGTAAAGTTCTTACTGGTGGTGTGGATGCCCATGCTTTAGAACGTCCAAAACGTTTCTTCGGTGCAGCACGTAATATCGAAGAAGGTGGTTCACTGACAATTATCTCAACTGCCTTGATTGAAACTGGCAGTAAGATGGATGAAGTGATCTACGAAGAATTCAAAGGTACAGGTAACCAAGAAATTACCCTAGACCGTCGTATTGCTGAAAAACGTGTGTTCCCTGCGATGAACATCAAAAAATCAGGTACACGTCGTGAAGAGCGCCTAATGTCTGAAGATAACCTACGTAAAGTTTGGATTTTACGTAAATTGCTTCATACACAAGACGAACTTGCAGCGATGGAATTCTTGCTTGATCGCATGAAAGAAACCAAAACCAATGATGATTTCTTCGATCAAATGAAACGTAAAGCATCCAACTAAGTTGAATGTTTGACTGAAAAGGCCATCTATAACGATGGCCTTTTTATTTGGTTGACTTTAGTTACACAAAGAAACATTTGATAGATCTCCATGTAAACTTATTTTCAAGCTTCTGATTATAAAAAATATATTTTAAAAAACCCTATTCTTTTTAGTAGTTTATTGCTATTTCGCCAATATAAAACTTTCTCTTAATTGTTATTTTCTGTTAAAAAATGGCCGTTTTTCACCTATTTTTAACGGTTTTTTCAAAGTCAGTAGTAGCATTTCAAAATACTCAGTGATAGCATACACGCAGACCAGTTAGACTGCTCTATGCATTTTTAATACCTATTCAAATTAGGCATAATAAAAGCACACAACAGACTAACGCAGGTTATTTTTTAATCTCATATTTTAGAGAGTGATGCCATGTTATTCAAAAAAATCGCTATTGCTGCTGCAGTTGCTACTACTTTAGCTTTCGTTGGTTGTGCTAAAAAAACTGAAGAAGCTGCTCCTGCTGCTGCATCTGAAGCTGCTGCTTCTGAAGTAGTTGCTGCGTCTGACGCTGCTGCTGTTGAAGCTTCTGCTGCTGCTTCTGAAGCTACTGCTGCTGCTTCTGAAGCTACTGCTGCTGCTTCTGAAGCTACTGCTGCTGCTTCTGAAGCTCAATAATCTAACCGATTATTCAGCACAAAAAGAGAGCCCTTTGGCTCTCTTTTTTATTGCCTCAAACTTTAAACCCTAGTTCATAAAAAGCACTAAAATTCAAAATACTAAGCCCATGCTTATTGAAAATAAAAACTGACAATTTAGCTAAAGGAAAGCCACAATCAATCTTTACGACAACTCAACTCAAATATATCGTCTCACTTTAAAACGAATATTCTTTAACATGACTTGTGTGATAGATGATTAAAACTGGACCTACTAAATCAAAGGCAAAAAAAAGCAGATCAATCGATCTGCTCATTTCCAACACGTTGACGGAATTTTTGTCCCGCACGGAAGGTCACTACACGACGGGCAGAAATCGGAATTTCTTCACCCGTTTTCGGGTTACGGCCTGGGCGTTGACGTTTATCACGCAACTCGAAGTTACCGAAACCAGAGAGTTTAACTTGTTCCCCAGAGATTAGCGCTTGGCTAATCTCATCGAAGAATAACTCGACCATTTGTTTTGCTTCACGACGGTTTAAACTCGTGAGCTCACTTAAATGATCAGCCATTTCTGCTTTTGTTAATGCTGTCATGAAGCCCTCAATGTCGCCTGGTAAGTGTTTTCCAACACCTGAAGTATGTTATCCATACCGGTTTTGATTTCAGCATCTTCTAATGTACGTGTTGGATGTTGCCATTGAATTGCAAACGCCAATGAGCGCTTGCCTTCTTCGACACCTTGACCAGTGTACACATCGAATAACCAAACTGCGTCTAGAAGCTCACCGCCGGTTTTTTCGATAAGTTGCTGAATTTCACTAACATTAATCTTATCACTAATTAAAAGCGCAATATCACGTCGAACCGACGGAAAACGTGATAATTCTGTAAAATTAGATACATAAGTTTGCAAAACAGCCGATTGATCCAACTCAGCGACCCAAGTTGTCGCCAAATCCAACTCATCTTCTAAAGATGGGTGTAAACGACCGAAGTAACCAATTGATTGACCATTGACTAAGATTTCAGCAGATTGACCTGGATGCAACCACGTACGCTCTGAACGTACATATTCAACATTTAAACGTGCAGAATTTAAAATCTCTTCTACATCGCCTTTAAAGTCAAAGAAATCCATTGGCTGTGCTTTACCATGCCAAGATTCAGTCGTACGCGAACCTGTTGCAACCAGTGCAAATGTTGGGATCTGTTTAAGATCATGAATGCTGTTCGCACCTTGATAATCAAAACGTAGACCAAGCTCATAGAAACGCACACGGTTTTGTTGACGGTTCACGTTGTATTGCACACATGGGATCAAACTTGATAATAAGGTTGAACGCATCACTGCAAGGTCGCTAGAAATCGGGTTTGCAAGCGCTAGTGGTTGAACCTGTGGATTCAATTGTTTCTCTAGTTTCGCATCTGCAAAGCTAAAGCTAATCGCTTCTTGATAACCCAAAGCCACTGCAGTTTGACGTAACTGAACCAATTCAAATTGGTCTTGGTATTTCGCTAGTTTGACATCAATCACCGGCAAGCTAATTTGAATATTGTCGTAACCGTGAATACGTGCTACTTCTTCGATGAGGTCTTGATAAATCGCCATGTCAAAACGATGTGATGGTGGTAAAACAGTCCACTCACCTTCTGCTTTCACAGTGACATTGCAACCCAAACGCGTTAAAGCATCCGTAATAAATGCAGATTCAACTTTATAACCGAGCAGTTGATCAACTTGCGCTTGGTTCAGTTCAATGGCTTCACGTTTTGGTAATAACTCTACTTTTTCAGCAACAGTAATTGGACCAAACTCACCACCAGCTAAATCAGCAATAAGCTGAGAAGCACGATGCATTGCCGTCATCGGCAATTCAAAGTCTACACCGCGTTCATAACGCTGAGATGCATCGGTATGCAAACCAAAACTACGTGCACGACCTGCGATATAGAGTTGATCAAAGAACGCCGACTCAAGGAAAATTTCAGTGGTATCGTCAGAAACCGCTGAACTTAGGCCACCCATGATTCCTGCAATCGCCAAAGCTTTTTGATCATCCGCAATCACCATTACGTTTTCAGATAATTCAACTTCTTGTTCATTCAACAACGTTAATTTTTCTGCTGCTGTTGCTTGGCGTACACGAACTGAACCTTGAACTTTACCACCATCGAATGCATGTAAAGGTTGACCCAATTCCATTAAAACGTAGTTGGTAATATCGACCAAAATACTGTGCTGACGGATGCCCGCACGAGCCAATGCACGTTCCATCCACTCAGGAGTTGGTGCTTTGGTATTCACGTTTTTGATCACACGGCCTAAATAGCGTGGGCAACCATCCGTACTAACAACGACATTTTTTTCATCGCTAATGGTTGCAGCAACTTCTGTAATCACTGGTGCAGTCACAGGGAGTTGGTTAATCACACCAATTTCACGTGCAATACCACGAATACTGAAACAGTCACCACGGTTTGGCGTGATGCTGATATCAATCACATGGTCATCAAGATCTAAATATTCACGCACATTTACACCAACAGGTGCATCGGCAGGAAGCTCTAATAGACCGTCGATTTTATCTTCAAGATCAATTTCAGACGCACCGCACAGCATGCCTTGTGATTCAACACCGCGAAGCTTGCCTTTTTTAATTTTGAAATCGCCCGGAAGTACTGCACCAATGGTTGCTACAGGAGCTTTCATGCCTACACGTACGTTTGGAGCACCACAAACGATTTGTAACGGCTCGCCTGAACCGATGTTTACAGTAGTGACACGTAAACGGTCAGCATCGGGATGTTGAACCACTGTTAAAACTTCACCGACTACTACACCAGTAAATGGTTTTGCAGCAGGAGATAAATCATCAACCTCTAAACCTAACATGGTCAGTTGGTCAGAAAGTGTATCGCTATCAATGGCTGGGTTAACCCATGTACGCAACCAATTTTCGCTAATTTTCATTGTATAAAAACCTATTAATTCTAAATTTCTAATCCCCTCTAGCGCCCCTTTAAAGAAAGAGGACGAACCCTAAGTCATGATGGACACCCCCTCTCCTTTTAGGAGAGGTTAGGGAGAGGTATAAAACTGTTTAAGCAAATTGGCGTAAGAAACGCACATCATTTTGGTAGAACATACGCAGGTCATTAATGCCGTAACGCAACATGGCAAAACGCTCTACACCTAAACCGAAGGCAAAGCCTTTGTATTTTTCTGGGTCGATGCCAGCGGCTTGTAAAACGTTTGGATGCACCATACCGCAGCCCAAAACTTCCAACCATTTACCACGTTCATCCATGATATCCACTTCTGCACTTGGCTCTGTGAATGGGAAATAAGATGGACGGAAACGTACTTTCAAATCTTTTTCAAAGAACTCATTTAACAAGTTCACCAACAAACCTTTAAGTTCTGCAAAGCTGGTGTTTTCAGCCACATACAAACCTTCGATTTGATGGAACATTGGCGAATGCGTTTGATCTGAGTCACAGCGGTAAACACGACCAGGGCACACAATACGGATTGGAGGCTGCTGATTTTCCATCGTACGAATTTGCACGCCTGAGGTATGCGTACGAAGTAAATGATTCGCATCAAAATAGAAAGTGTCGTGCATCGCACGTGCAGGGTGATGACCCGGAATGTTCAATGCTTCAAAGTTGTGATAATCATCTTCAACTTCTGGACCAGTCGCAACAGTAAAGCCAGCTTTGGTAAAGAATTGGCAAATACGTTCTTGAACTTGAGTCACAGGGTGAATGCTACCCACCGTTTGACCACGGCCGGGTAAAGTAATATCAATCGTTTCGCTAGCAAGCTTTTGTTCTAATGCAGCTTTTTGTAATTCAGCTTGACGAGCAGTCAGTGCGCCAGTAATCGATTCACGAACGGCATGAATTTGAGCACCAAAAACTTTACGTTCTTCTGGGTCCATTTTACCGAGCGACTTCGATTGTTCCGCGAGCTGGCTTTTCTTCCCTGTAAATTGCACTCGCACTTGGTCGAGTGTAGCAAGGTCCTCTGCTGCTGCAATCGCAGCGAGCGCTTCAGTGGTCAGGGCTTCCAGTGACATAGTAACTCTCAAAGCAACAATTTAAAAAAATAATATAAACCCCTTATTCTAACAGTTTTTAGCCGTTATGATGAAGCGCATTCACAAGTTAAAATTGCATTAGCATCAAGTTTTAAAAAAAGTATAAGATAAACACAATATCAATGGGATCCAATCTTTATGGCACTCGATCCAATCTGGAAACAACAGCTCACACTCGTCACTTATGGCAATGAATTTCTCAACCAAGATTTGAGTTTTCAACGTTGGTTGAATCACCACATTTTTGATCAGCACAGTTTCCATTTTCGTGATTTGCTATCACAGCATTTATTGGCTCAACATTTCCAAATTTGGCTAGAAGGCTTAAAAAAACAAGGGGTACAACGCTTAAGTTTACATAGCTCCAGCTTGCTGAATGATGAACAAAATCCGAATGCTAACGTTGAACTTCTTCCCTTTGCCCATTTTATTGTAAGCCACGAAAAAAATAAAAAGCAGGCATGGATTTTTGGTAAAGAACTTGCCGAGTGGTATAACGCAGAAAATGACTATGAAGCACCGGCATCCCAACAACTGCAAATTCGTCGAGAAACCTTTTGGCGCTATGAGCTGAACCATAAACTCATTAAACGCATCGAAGCAGATATGCAGTTACCAAAATGGGATGATATTCATAACTTCACTGAAGCAGAATTATTTTTACAAAAACCTGCGGAAGGTTTTATTGAGCCGGAGGTGTTAGGGACACCTTATTATGGTACGCAGCCCGATCTAAGCAGCGAATCGAATGAATCCGCAAAACTCGCACTCTTGCCAACGGATGCACAAGCAGATTTCGCACATGACAGCTTACATCGCTTAGATGCATTAAACCGCCACATTCAGTCTAAAATTCAGCATCCCTATCATGCAGATGGCAGCATCTATACACCTGAAGAACAGTTAAATTTACGCCATTTTGCTCAAAAAACTGAAGATTTAACGGCTAAATTTATTGTGAAAGTCGCTAATCACTATAAAACTGCACGTTTAACTCCTGTGGTCGAAAGCTCTCCTCTGGATGGATTTAAAACTGAACAAAGAAAATCAAATCCTCAGCATGTACACACGCAAAATCCAACCCATAAACCTGGTGCAGGTGGAGTGATTACCTTAATTATTATTACGGTAGTGATTTGCTTATTGGCTTATTACTTCGGACTTTAACTGTATAAATGTGATCAACACTAAAAAGCCCTTCTCATGGAAGGGCTTTTTTATGAACATGCTTATGTATGAATGACCTCAAAATTATGAGGTCGTTAAATAATTAAATGGACGAACTTCTAATCGAACGCGATGCTGATCGGCATGTTGATTAATATAATGACTGACCGAGACTACTTCACCTTCAAGCTCTGCGTCTGCACCATACATGATTTTGACCGCCTCACCTTTGCGGGGAATCATTTCGAGCTCTACAGTGATGCTACCTTGACCCATACCAACTATTTCAGCCAACATTTTATTTTCCTTTTGTTCTTTTCTATCCATACATTAGGCATGGCGCAAAGCGCGGTATAAAGATTATTTCTGTAACTTAACTGCACTTTTTATTGATAAAACATCAAAACTTAAACATCAAAAACATAAGAGTCCAATTGTTCTAAAAATGCATCAACTGCATTTGCAGACTTTAAACGAATCCATTGAATATGTTGATATTCAGGTGCATTCATCATCTGTAGATATTTTTCACGATTCTTTTTATGGGTCTTAATCATCCACCAGACAATGGAATCTCGACCAAACATCCGCCACAAACTTTCCTGATTATTTGAATCTGGCCAAAGATCTTGTTTGGACTTAGCCCGAGAAATTGCGCGCTTTACAGAGCGGTATAAATTGACTGGAAACGGAAGGTCTAACCATATCACCGTATCTATTTCAGACCATTTAACAGGAATCGCCCGAGTATAGTTGCCATCAATAACATAACCATTTTTCGCTTTAGCAATTTCAGCTCCGATACGTGCAAAAAAGATTTCGTCAGGACACTCCTGCCAATCATCCAGCCAAAATAGGTTATCTAGTTCAATATAATGCAGCCCTATTTTGTCCGCCAAAGCTCTGGAAAAGGTTGATTTTCCAGTGGCCGATGTACCGACTACGTTTATTCTTTTCATTGTCATGATGATCTACTTGAGTCTGGTGAATCTACTTCAAGATAACAGCATTGGATCTGTAGGTTAACTTTTATTCTTCACGATAATCCAAAAGATCTGCATCGATATTGATAAAGTCAGGCTTTGGGATTTGTTCAAATTGAACGGCTAATATATGCGACTGACTGGTTATGCATGCTTTTGCGACTCGATGCATCCCATCCATCACTCGACCGCTGGCACATAAAATAATGGGATAACTTAAGTCCGCAGCATTTACCAATTGCAGATGTTCAATAATTTGCTGTGTGGTCGGTGCAGATTTTGGAAATTAATATGCTTCATTTAACTCCTAAATGTCATTTACAGGGATTTGCTGAATCTTAAAATTTTGACTGAGTTTTACTAAACGATGTACATCCCAAATATACGTATCATCACCCACTCGGCGGAAGTGATACTATTTGCGCATCAAGCAGTTACCTCTTAAATCAAATTAAAGCTAAGATAGCTTACAATTGAAAAATAAAAAAATGCTTCATTATGATAGATCATTACGAGCAATTTATTCTTGGTTTGCAATATAACGCTCAACGCTTTTTTAACCAGAAAATTTACTATGACGAGATTTTGCACCCATGGTGCGGCCAAGCTTGCGACATTTTCTTGATTCGCGATTTTAAAACCAATGCATTACTACATGACTCAGTTGATCATTTGATTATGTATATGGCTGAAAAGCGGATTAGAACATGCTCACTTTATCCATTTGATCTTCTTTTTGAGCATGCAAAACTTAATCAACATCCTCATTTTGACTTTGTAAAAACCAACTACCCTCTTGCTGTTTTCCACAACAATTTAAATCAAGCCTTTGCACTGGTTCAAATCCAATCTGAAACGAAAATTTTAGATATCAGCCCTATTGGTGATCCTCGGGAGTTTTGGGGTGCAAGTTCCACACAATTTCATGACGCATTCGGACTGTTTACATTAATTGAGCTCAATCAACAACAGCGGAACGAATGCTTTTACTTTGATAAAAAATCGAGTTGGAGCAGTTTAGTAAATAGCATTCAACTGGATTTATTTGAACATCCGTTTTCTACCCACATTCAGCCTCAATTTAAACTAATCCATAATTTGTATTATTATGGCCTTCTGGATGACTCACTCCCTCTTTTGGAGAATCCTCAAGCTTCACCTCAAGTTGGATTAAGTCTGCTTGAAATGCTCAATTCAATCGAAGCTGCTATCCAAAATTTAAAACATGTAAAAAACGAAAGCTCACCGATCCATTTATTTACAACCGAAGAATATGCACAACTATTGGATTATGAGTACAAACTGTCAGAACACCATGTAGATGTCACGTGCTATACAGCCAATCATTTCAACCGCGAAAATTTAGTCAATGATGAAGAGAAAGCTTTACTCAAACAACTACAGAAAAAATACCCCAAAGTTAATTATTTCAAATCAACATCTGATCAAGTTCTTTCCGCCACCAACACTTCAACAGATAAAGAGCCTGAAAAACCATGGGTTGTATTTTTTTCTTTAGTTTTAATTTTTGCCATGCTATTCGCTTTACTTTATGGCTTTTATTTACTTTTTAAACAATTTGAGTTTATAAAATTTGCCGCAATCACAATTGGCATCATTGTGTTTTTAGCCATATGGTCGAAAAAATAAGATGTCTAATCAAATTCGTCCATAAAAAAAGACCGCTAAAAGCGGTCTTTTTTTAAGTCATAAAGACTTATGCAGCTAATGCATCTTTAGCTTTAGAAGCTAAAGCAGCAAACGCAACTGCGTCATGCATAGCGATGTCAGCAAGTACGCGACGGTCGATAATCACTTGAGCTTTTTTCAAGCCAGCAATCATACGGCTGTACGACAAACCATTTTGACGAGCACCAGCATTGATACGCGCAATCCATAGAGCACGGAATTGACGTTTCTTTTGACGACGGTCACGGTAAGCATATTGACCTGCTTTGATTACTGCTTGGAACGCTACGCGATATACGCGTGAACGAGCGCCGTAGTAACCTTTAGCACGAGCAAGAATTTTTTTATGACGGCGATGAGCCTGTACACCACGTTTAACACGAGCCATTTATAATCTCCTTAGATGTATGGGCACATACGGCGAACTGAAGCAACGTCACTTACGTGAACCATTACACAGCCGCGTAATTGACGGATACGCTTAGCAGATTTTTTGGTCAAAATGTGTCGTTTGAACGCTTGGTGACGTTTAAAACCGTTTGCAGTTGGCTTGAAGCGTTTAGCTGCACCACGGCGAGTTTTCATCTTAGGCATAAGAACCTCTTTTGAACACCTGTTCGGCACGTCTGCACCATTGCAAAGACGCCCTGCAGGTAAGGGAGCGAGTATTCTAAAGCATCTTTGCTCAAAACAAAAGCGAATCTTTCTACCGAATATCGAACTTAATTAATTTTCTAATATAGATTTTCCGATGATTTTAGAAGCGATGCCCAATAAGGCTTATATAATGTCGGCACGCCAACTATTAATGTCCATTATGAAACCTGCACAGGATGCTTTTGCAGCCCTACGTTATCGGGATTTCTCGATTGTTACGCTTAATCAATTTTGTCTGACCTTAGCCATTTTGATTCAAGAAATTATTGTTGCTTACTCACTGTATCAAATCACTAAAGACCCGCTAACACTGGGCTTAATTGGTTTAGCCGAAGCAATTCCTTTTATTGCTCTCTCTTTGTGGGGAGGATACTTTGCAGATCGTTTCAATAAACAGACCATTATGAAAATTTGTCTGTTTTTTTCTGTACCGATGCCACTGATTCTTTGGGGGTTATTTCACCAATATGGTCTCGGCCAAATTGATGTCACCCAACTGTCTTGGGGTATTTATGCGGTCATTTTTGGGCTTGGAACGATCCGTGGTTTCTATAATCCCTCGGCAACGTCGCTTAAACCTTTTTTAATCCCGCGGGAGCTCTATACCAATGGTGCAACATGGACAACGATTGGTTGGCAAAGTGGGGTAATTATTGGGCCAATGCTCGGCGGTTTCATGTTGGCATTTTTAGGCCGTGAAACCAGCTTACTCAGTGTTGCAGCACTACTAACGCTCTGCTTCGTCCTTATTAATCTGCTCAGTAAACGCAGTTTCCCTAAAATTGAATCTGACAATTTAAAAGATAGTTTAAGTGAAGGTTTTCGTTTTATCTGGAAAACCAAAATTGTCCTTTGGGCGATTTCACTCGATTTGGTTTCTGTGCTTTTTGGTGGCGTGATTGCCCTCTTACCGATTTTTGCTGAAGATATTTTAAAAGTGGGGCCTGAAGGTTTAGGCTACTTACGGGCAGCTCCGTCTATTGGCGCACTCATCACCATGATTGCACTAACCAAATTCCCTCCAACCCATCATGCATGGCGTAATATGTTATTGGCTGTAGCAGGTTTTGGTGTATTTACCATTTTATTCGCATTTTCCAGCCATCTTTGGTTATCACTCTTTGCACTAGCAATGACCGGCGCATGTGACAGCATCTCTGTAGTAGTTCGCCAAACCATTTTACAGCTCTACCCGCCCGAAAATATGCGTGGCCGTGTAGCCGCGGTCAATGGCATGTTTGTCTCCAGTAGTAATGAACTTGGAGCTTTTGAATCGGGACTTGCAGCAAAATATATGGGCACGATCATGGCGACACTTTTTGGTGGCTGTATGACCATGGCTGTAGTTGCGATCAGTTGGGCAAAAACACGTGATTTGTTTGGGATCGACATTACCCATCAGTCAAAAAAATAATGGCATATTTTCCATTTAAACCTTGCCAGTATTTCCAATACAGGAAATACTGCGCAGCAATATCGACGCATTCATCACTCACTTTGTGATCTTAGAATAGACTTATGAAACAATATCTGTGCTTAACCCTTTTGGCCTGCGCTCCATTTTCTACAGCGTTTAGTGCTTCAACCAAAACCCATCAACTTCCGGCACAGAATATTGAAGTTGCTCCTGCACATTTAACCACGCGTTTAAATTGGTCGGTTTTTCCAAAACCGGTATATGCCAATGAAGACCTCAAGCAACGTGACCGCGCGGCCATTATTCGTGTTACAGCAAATGCAAAAGGCACCATTACCGATGCAAGTGTTGAAGAAAGTACAGGTGTCGATCAACTCGACCGAATCTTAATTTCTGCTGTCAAAAAAGCTAAAGTCAAACCACATTTAGAAAATGGTGAAGCCAAAGCCATTATTGGCTATCAAGCGTTTAATTTGAGAGTTAAAGGCAATACGCCTGAATGTGATTTCAACTTTGATTCAAAAGTTTGGAAGGCACAAAGTGCAGATAAGAAAACGCCATTCCAATATGTATCTCAACCAAAATTAGATCTCACTAGTCATGAGTTGAAACAGCATGATCGTAAAGTCAAATTTAACTTTAAAGTGGATAAACACGGACAAGTAAAAAAGGTCAAGATCAAGCAAGGCTCTGGCATTTATGCACTCGATCAGAAAGTCGTTGAAGCATTGAGAAATAGTCAGATCTCGGTTAAACGTACTGCGAGCACCCTTTGGATCTATAAAAAGTCGAACTTTAAAGATGAAATTCAATTTCAAGTAAATGGCTGCTCATAATCTCAATTTTTAGCGGCATTAAAATAATGCATTGGCATGCCGCGCACTGATGGAATGACTATGTTGAAACAATATACAGCAATAGGTCTAATGCTCTGTGCAAGCACAGTGATGTGCACGCAGTATGCTGCCGCTGAGACTGCGCCCGCCAGCGAAGTAAAAATATTGCAAGACAGACCTGTCAGCTGGATGCGCGCACCCAAAGTTAAATTTGAGCCAGGAGATCTGGAAGGACGCCCTAGATTTGTCAATGTCGCAATTGATGCAGACAACTCGGGCAACATTACCGCAGTCAAAATCATCACCAGTTCAGGCTTGCCAGATTTGGATGATATGGTCATTAACGCGGTAAAAAAGGCACGCTTCAGGCCTTATATAGATTCGGGCATCAGCTATCCCTTCCGAGCGACGCAGCCATTTGAATTTAATGCTGATGACTATTCATCGACACGTAAAACACCAAAAAGAAAGCCCATCAAAACCTGCTGGGCTGATTTTGAGCCCGAGGGCTTGCAGCTCCAACAGTCTGGCCAACATAGAACATTTCAATACAAAGACGTCCCCGCAATGAAGCTGCCGATGACGGAATCTGAAGCAAAACAATTCAGCATAGATTTTAGTTTTAGCGTAGATCGCAAGAACCAAATTTCCGATATTCGTTTAATACAAAGTCCAAGTGATCCAATTGCCCGCTTGCTATTAAAGAAATTTGAACTGGCAAAAATCGAAGCGCCACGTAAGTTTTATCAGATCTTTAAAATTCAATTTAAAGAGCGCATTCAGCTGAAAAATATTCAATGTAATTGAAAAAATAGCCCGTAGATAAACAGATAACGTCCAATTTTGGCGATACTGACCAGTGTGAAAAATCGCCAGAAGTTTTCTTTCATTAAACCCGCGATTAAAGTAATTGGGTCTCCAATCATCGGCAGCCAACTCAGTAGCAAAGACCAATAGCCATATTTGTGATAAATGCCCTGTGCCTGCTGCATTTTTGGCTCTGACACGGGAAACCATGTTTTATTTTTATAATGTTCTACTTTTAAACCGAGCCACCAATTCACACAAGAACCGAGGATATTTCCGATACTGGCCACCAAAATCAGTAGCCATGGATTGTGTTGACCATAGCTCAACAATCCGAGCAATACGGCTTCGGACTGTAAAGGAAGTAAGGTCGCAGCCCCAAATGCCGCGAAGAATAAAACTAAAAACGACCACATCGAAACGAATGCTTAGAGACCTAATTTTTTCTTCGACTTCAAATATTCAAAATTTGACCAAAGCACTGCTGCAACAATTACAACGATTCTCGACCATTTATATTGTGAAGAAATCGGTTCAATCGCAGCTCGCATCAAGTTTTGATCTTTGGTATGTAAATCTGCAAGAATATTTTGAACATGCACAATTTCAGCGACAAATAGCACTAAGCAGCCTGCAATACCCAAAATAATACTCCAATAGATTCTTGGGTTATTTTCAACAATACGGGTAAAATTTAAGAAAAAGTCTTTCATCGCAAAATCGTCCAACTAAGCCGTCAACAACGCGTTCTTTCGGCAGCGCCGCATTCTAACACAGCGTTAGAATTTTCTTCCGTCCTATCTAAAATCTTAAGGTGAGTCTTTCCGCACTTTACTTTTATACATGAGACTTCTAATCTGCCACGCAAATATTGAATAATTTTAACTCACTTTATGAAAAAAATTCTTTTCTTAAGTTTTATTGTGTTATTACAAATTTTGACCACTTTATATGCACAAAGTCCTTCTGAAGTTGCCAAACAACACGTGATTACACAAGATCAAATTATTTGGAAAAAGCGACCTATTTTTAACTTCAACAATGACGATCTGGGCAATCAAAATCGTGACCTTAGTTTTAAATTGTATGTTTTAGCCACCGGCGAAGTTCAAAAAGCTGAATTAATCAAAAGCTCTGGATTTACACACATTGATAAGCGGGTTGAACAGTCACTTTTACGTGCCAAGTTCAAACCTTATATCGAAAATGGTGTAGCTTACCCCTTTGTTGCCCTACAGCCCTTCTCACTCAAGACCCTGAAAGAAAACCAAAGACCTTGGTGGAAAAAGCTTCTATTCATTTCATAAAAAAAAGAGCATGTTTCCATGCTCTTTTTTTAAACCTGTATTGCTAAGGCTTTTTGTACCGCTGGACGGGCCGTCAGTCGATCGATATAGTCTTTCACGTATGGATAATCTTCCAGCTGAATTTGCTGCCATTCATGACGCAGTGCCCAAGGCAGAATAGCCATATCTGCAATCGAATACTCTCCAGCCACAAATTTTTGACCAATCAACTGATGGTTCAAAACTTTATACAAGCGTTTAGATTCATTTACATAACGTTCAGTTGCATACGGAATACGTTCAGGTGCAAAACGACTAAAATGATGATTTTGTCCTAACATGGGCCCAAAACCGCCCATTTGCCACATCAACCATTGTTCTACTTCAACGCGCTCAAACTCATCTTCTGGATAAAACAAACCTGTTTTACGTCCAAGATATTGCAGAATCGCACCAGACTCAAAAACTGAAATTGACTCTCCTCGTGGGCCATTCTGATCCACAATTGCAGGGATTTTATTGTTCGGAGAAATTCTCAAAAAGTCTGGCTGAAATTGATCATTTTCCAAGATATTAATCGGAAAAATTTGGTATTCCAAACCCATTTCTTCTAAAGCGATGGTAATTTTATGTCCATTGGGTGTACCCCAATAGTAGAGATCAATCATCTATATTCCTTTTTAATTTTCAGTAAGGCAATCTCATTTTGCTTTATGTATAACATGTTTAATCCAGTGAAAGCTTGTCAGTTTTTCTGAAAAGTAATGTTAAAATGTGAATTATCACTTTGCTTTTAAAATCACTTAAGGTACAAAAATTCAAAAAATATAATTTTTTTATAAAAATCCCTTGAAAAAAATCAGCACAGACCGATATTGATACATGTACAAGGATCAAACGATCTTGTTAGTGAACAGTGGATGCCAAGCATCACTGAACATTTCTTATTGTTACAACTTTGCTTATTAAAGAGAGTTCTAATTATGAGTAGTTTAAATCTTAACCCACTTTTCCGTCGTAGCATTGGTTTTGATCGTTTCAACGATTTATTTGATTATGCCATGCAAAGCGACACACCAAATTACCCGCCATACAATATTGAAAAAACGGCTGAAAATAGCTATCGCATTGTGGTGGCAACCGCAGGTTTTACAGAAGATGAACTTTCGCTAAACTTAGAAAATCAAGTGCTAAGCATTTCAGGTAAACCAACTGAAGCGCAAGATACAACTGTGGAATTCCTGCATAAAGGCATTGCGCGTCGTACATTTAAACTGTCTTTACGCTTAGATGAACATATAGAAGTGCAACAAGCCCTATATGAAAATGGTTTATTGACAGTGGACTTACAGCGTATTATTCCTGAAGAAAAACTACCACGCCAAATTCCAATTGGCAAAAAGGCATTGATAGAAAGTCCTGTCCAAGAAAATAGCGCTGAGTAAACTCTCATAAAAAAAAGACCCTTCGGGGTCTTTTTTATATTAAGAAAATTAGTTAGATTCAAAACATGACAAACAAGAATAAAAAATCATGCCATCTCAAGAATATAGTGTCTCGATTCCAATTTATATGTTTCGTTTTTTATCTATTCTCAACTTAATCTTACCCATAGGTGTTTTTAATGAATCCTTGGTGGGTCTGGCTTACAAGCTGTTCATCTACTCTTTTTAAATTTTGGCGTATCTTGCAAAAAATAATCCTACTCTGTATTACTATCTATTTATATGAAATGTACTTTGTTCTGATTGCTTTTATAACATGGAATATACGACCTAATATTACCAAGATGAAAATCTATTGGAGGGTACTGAAAATCCCCATCTCACTGCCGGTGTTATGTAAATAGATCTCACATAGTTAGCTCAATAAAAAGCTTTGCTCACTTTATACCTACATTAAAACTAAATTAAAGCATTTCAAAACGTCTGAATCGAAACAACGATTGAATATCAATTAGAATATAATCAAATTTGTCTTTCTTAAAGAAACTTACTTAATACCCTCAGACATAAGTTCGCATTCATGAATTTTGCTCTATTTTTCAATCAATACGCAGCAAAAATTATTGGTGCCCTTGAACATCATTGAGATTAAAAAACCAAAATATAGGCAAAAAAAAGCACTGCAAATGCAGTGCTTCTTTTATGGATACTTACTTTTTCTTTTTAGGACCAAGTAGCATACCCATTTGACGGCCTTCCATTTTCGGGGTTTGTTCAACAACACCGTATTCAACTACGTCAGCTTCAATTTTTTGTAATTGAGCCAAACCAAGTTGTTGGTGAGCCATCTCACGACCACGGAAACGAAGCGTGATTTTTACCTTATTGCCTTCTTCAAGGAACTTGATAATGGCACGTAGTTTAACGTTGTAGTCACCAACATCAGTACCAGGGCGTAGCTTGATTTCTTTCACCTGTACTTGATGTTGTTTTTTCTTCGCTTCTTTTTGCTTTTGTTTTAGATCAAACAAATGCTTGTTGAAATCCATGATTTTGCAGACTGGTGGCTCAGCATTAGCAACAATCTCAACAAGGTCAAGATCTACTGCTTCTGCAGCACGCAAAGCGTCAGCAAGAGATACAATCCCTTTTTGCTCGCCATTTTCGTCTACTAGACGGACTTCTTTTGCACGAATTTCATCATTCAAGGCAGGACGGTTTGATTTTCCGCCCTGTTGATTACGGTCAGGCTGTTTAATCGCTTTTACTCCACAATGTACCGGCCGCGTTCGGCTACGGCTGCTTTTACTAGGTCAACGAATGCATCAATTGACATAGTACCCAAATTTTTTCCAGAGCGAGTACGGACGTTTACAGTACCTTCCTCAACTTCACGGTCCCCAAGAACCAATAAGTAAGGAATACGCTCTAAAGTACGTTCACGAATCTTAAAGCCGATTTTCTCATTTCTCAAGTCTGAAATCGCGCGGATACCGCTTTCTTTAAGTTTAGCGACGACTGACTCACATGCTTCAGCTTGTGAATCGGTAATGTTCATCACACATGCTTGAATTGGAGACAGCCAAGGTGGCATGAAACCAGCATAGTGTTCAATAAGTATACCAATAAAACGCTCGAAACTGCCAAGTATTGCACGGTGCAACATTACAGGCTGATCACGGTCGTTATCTTCAGTCACATAAGACGCATCTAAACGTTCTGGTAAGTTAAAGTCACATTGAATTGTACCGCACTGCCATACACGACCTAAGCAGTCTTTCAATGAGAATTCAATTTTCGGACCGTAGAATGCACCTTCACCCGGTTGAAGTTCCCACTCTAGGCCTGCAGCATCTAAAGCATCTGCTAAAGATTTTTCTGCCATGTCCCAAAGTTTGTCATCACCTACACGTTTTTCTGGACGTGTCGACAATTTCATTTGAACTTCTTCAAAACCAAAGTCTTTATAAACATCTAAAGTCAATTTAATGAAGTCTGCAACTTCAGTACCGATTTGTTCTTTCGTACAGAAGATATGCGCATCATCTTGTGTAAAGCCACGTACACGCATAATACCGTGTAATGAACCTGATGGTTCGTTACGGTGACATGAACCAAACTCAGCCAAACGAATTGGAAGATCACGGTAAGATTTCAAACCTTGGTTGAAGACTTGCACGTGACATGGGCAGTTCATTGGTTTTACTGCATAGTTACGGTTCTCTGAGTGAGTCGTAAACATGTTTTCAGCATAGTTTGCTGCGTGACCTGATTTTTCCCAAAGCGTGAAATCAACCACTTGCGGTGTACGGATTTCTTGGTAACCGTTGGCTTGTTGAACTTTACGCATGTATTGTTCAAGCACTTGGTAAATAGTCCAGCCGTTTGGATGCCAGAACACCATACCCGGCGCTTCTTCTTGCATATGGAACAAGTCTAACGCTTTACCAATTTTACGGTGGTCGCGTTTTTCAGCTTCTTCAATACGTTTAATGTAGGCAGCTAACTGCTTTTTGTCCGCCCAAGCTGTACCGTAAATACGTTGTAGCTGTTCGTTTTTCGCATCACCGCGCCAGTAAGCACCAGAGATTTTAGTCAACTTGAACGATTTTAAGAATTTAGTATTTGGAACGTGCGGACCACGGCACATGTCCAAATAGTCCTGATGGTAGTACAAGCCCATTTCAGTTTCTTCAGGCATGTCTTCGATCAGACGTAGTTTGTATTCTTCGCCGCGTGCAGTGAATTCTTTGATCACTTCATCACGTGGAGTCATTTTTTTGATGACATCATAGTCTTGGTCGATGAGCTTTTTCATGCGCTCTTCGATTGCTGCCATGTCATCTAAAGTAAACGGACGTGGCATCCAGATGTCATAGTAGAAACCTTCTTCAATGACAGGACCAATGACCATCTTTGCTTCTGGGAACAATTGCTTAACTGCATGACCTACCAAATGCGCACAAGAGTGACGAATGATGTGAATACCATCTTCATCTTTAGGCGTGATAATTTGTAGGCTAGCATCTTCTGTAATTAAATCAGACGCATCAACTAAACGATCGTTTACACGACCCGCAACTGTATTTTTTGCTAGACCAGGACCGATGCTTTGAGCAACTTCCATCACAGACACGGCATGATCAAATTCTTTTTGATCGCCATTTGGCAAAGTGATAATTGGCATATAAAAATCCTTAAGGAGTGATGCCCCGTACAATGGAGCATGTCACCGCGAGATTATGATCGAGGGAGACCCTCAAAAGATAAAAACGGTGGATAAATAAAATTCGACCTAAATTTTACACGCCCTGCCAACTTTAATAAACCTCTAATCCCATGGAAGTTGATTTTTCTGCTGCCTTTTACAAGACTCCTGATAATTCAAGCAGATTTCAGCCGAAATACGCTTTATGCTGTCAACATAATAATCACGTTCTAATTCATAAAATTATTCCGAATTTCGAACACCTATACCCACTGAAATCTTTATGTAGGCAGGTATCATGCAAGCACATTCACTTATATCTTGGTCTAGTTTAAAACCGCTCCAACCCGCTTATGCCCTTGCAGCCAATGTCGATCTTGTGGTCTTACGGCTCGAAGATGATGATGCAGAACAAGTCGTGGTCATGTATGGTCGCTGTCAGCATCGCGGCGCACTCATGTCCGATGCCCATATTCAAGGAGATAAAATCGTCTGTGGGCTGCATGGTTCTCACTATATTTATAAAACTGGCATCAATCCACGTTATCTGAATAAAAATCTGCAAAAGTTTAAAGCGTGGGTGGAAGGCGATCAGGTGTATGTCGATCTTGAAGAAATTCAAGCGTGGGAGAAAAGAAATCCTCAACAATATAAGCGTGATCAATACCAAGGCCTATATGCTGATTCCGCGCCCGCGCCAGAAGAACCACATAATAAATTGATCTTAGAACTCGCACGAAATGGCTTAAGTAAATTTGGACATCATGGTCCGACAGCGGCGATGGGCGTGCCTTTTAATCAACTCCCGAAATGGGAGGACATTCAACTGATCACCGCACAACTGTGGAAAATTCCATTATTAGATGATGCCCCCGTAGCAACCGAAGTAGTGATTGGCCCAAATGCTAAAAAACCCTTAAAACTCAAAATCCCCCTGTTTGTGTCAGATATGAGTTTTGGTGCGTTATCTCAAGAAGCCAAAGTTGCCCTTGCAATAGGTGCTGAACTTGCAGGTACAGGCATTTGTTCAGGTGAAGGTGGAATGCTTGCTGAGGAACAAGCGGCCAATTCACGTTATTTTTATGAACTTGCATCGGGTCGTTTTGGCTATGACATCGAAAAAGTTAAAAAGTGTCAGGCCTTTCATTTTAAAGGCGGTCAAGCTGCAAAAACAGGTACGGGAGGACATCTGCCAGGCCATAAAGTGGTTGGAAAAATTGCAGAAGTGCGCAAATTACCAGAAGGCACCGCAGCCATTTCTCCTGCAACTTTCCCCGACTGGACTCATCTTTCCCAATATCGTGAATTTGCAGAATATGTCCGAGCAGAAACAGGAGGCATCCCAATCGGCTATAAACTTTCCGCACAGCATATTGAACGTGATATTGACGCAGCACTAAGCATCGGTGTGGACTATATTATTTTAGATGGTCGTGGCGGTGGAACAGGTGCAGCCCCAACCTTGTTCCGTGACAATATCTCTGTACCGACCATTCCTGCACTTGCACGAGCACGTCGTCATTTAGACCGTTTAGGACGGTCAGATATTAGTTTAGTGATCACAGGTGGACTTCGTGTACCCGCTGACTTTATTAAAGCACTCGCTTTAGGTGCAGATGCCATCGCGATTTCAAACTCTGCCATGCAAGCCATTGGCTGTTTAGCTATGCGTGCCTGTCAGACCAATGATTGTTCTGTCGGCATCGCCACACAACAAGATCATTTACGTCGTCGTTTAGAAATAGACAAATCGGCACAACAACTGGCGAATTTTCTAAATGCATCCGTTGAACTGATGCAAGTCATGGCTCGTGCCTGCGGACATCATCATCTGAATCAATTCTGCAAAGATGACCTGACCACATGGAAAAAAGAAATGTCGAACCTCACGGGTATTCACTACAGTGGATTTGAGTAAGCTTCAAATCATGAGCTTTTTTCAAAACAATTGAACCTAAAAAGAGTCCATACGGGCTCTTTTTTATTCTCTGAAGGTCTCAAAGGCCATGAATTGATCAGCTTGGTACAACCAAAGCTGTGCAAATTGAGGGATGATCATTTCACTCTGGGTAGGGCGTAAAAAAATATAATCATCTACATCTATGCTGCTTGTCTGTGGAATTTGCACAAGCTCCTGATTACTACTGCGACCATATAACGCATGGGGCTGACTGCCTTGAGGATAAACATAGTCCCCTCGCCAATAGCCTCCATAAATAAATACAGCCTGATATTTTGCCCAACGACTGAGCCATTCTAACTGTGGTAATTCAGTCCGTGGCAACACTTTTAACACAGGCGTGGCGATCCACAAGGCACTTTGGAAAGCTTGTAAATTTTTCAGTTCAAAATCTGCAGGTTTTAATAACATCGAGCCAAACGAGACTTCGTTACAGACACTCTGCTGACAATGAAAACTAAAACTAGGACTACCACCACCATTCCAACAGGTGTGTTCATCACATAAGGTTGGGTAGCGCTGTTGTACATAAGCTTTGAATTGTTGATAACTTTGCTGGGACTGTTGATAAGTCTGTTCAGCAGATTGGATCAGCCGTGGAATCTTCGCCACATGTGCGTCATAGCCCATTAATCCTGAAAATTTTAAATGTTGGGGATGTTGAACGATTAGATCCAAAACAGCCTTTAGCTCATGGATCGTTTTCAGGCCACCACGGTGTAGCCCCACATCGATTTCGATATTGATGCGTAGACACAGTTGATGCTGCTCAGCAAATTTGAGGTATTGGGCTAAACGCTGTTCACTATCAATCAGCCATTGCACTTGCGATTGCGTTGCCTGCAAAAACGCCTTGTCTGCATGGTTCAAAGCCTGAATCGGCATCGGTTTTCCAAACAACACATCGGCTTGCGGTATCGATTCGAAAAGTGTTTTTAGATGTGCAAAATGAAATAGCATGAAACGCTGTGTCTTGAGCTGTGTAGCACAGTGTTGAAGCAGAGCCATGCACGCCAAGGATTTCACCACCAAGCGCGGATGCAGACGCTCTGGCATTTGCTGCTGAGTGATCACCAAGTTGTGATTTAATGCATCAACATCCACAATTAACTGGGGCATCCCCGTACCATTTTGTTTTAACAGCGAATTCAACTTTTGAAAATATGCATCCATGCCATCCCCTTTTTCATATCGTTCAATTGGTCTTCAACGTTTAACGTTCCACGATGCTTATTCAATCAGTATTTGCTGTAGCTCTGGACTGAGCCACTTTTGCTTCGGATCTAATTCTTGTCGAATATTTAAAAAATCCTGCCACTTGGGGTACACATTTTGAAGCTGCCGCGCATTTAGGCTATGCAATTTCCCCCAATGCGGACGCCCGCCATATTTTAAAAAAATCGGCTCCACGAGCTTAAAGATGACTTGATAATCTTGCTTATAGAACTGATGCACCGAAATTGAGGCCGAATCTTGCTGATAAAACGGACTGAGCCAAATATCATCCCCACGTACAAGTCGATATTCTAGCGGGAAAAACATCGGAACCTTATGTCGTCGAAGGGTATGCAAAATTTCTTCTAAACAATTCATCCCGTGTTGCAGCGGAATCTGGTATTCCATCTCATTAAATTTGGTATTTCGAGCAGAAGGAAAAATTCGACTTGACCAATCTACGCTGATCGAAGGTTTGACAAAAACACCTAATAATTTTTGTAGCCATGGATTCAGTGGTGGAAAAATTCGCGTCAATTCTGCACAAAATTTGAGTAATACGTCATCATCTAACCACTGTTCTTTCCGCGGTTGAAGGTTATCTTCCGTCTCATCTAAGGTTTTTAAAATAACCTGATCGGCATGACTAAATGCCCAGAACTCAATATGTCGATGTGCATATTGCCATTGCTGCATATTCTGCAAGACATCTTTCAGCGGACATAATCGCGTTTGTTCTTTGAGTTTATACATCGGTCGGTTTTGCAACTGTACATGCGTCAGCACGCCTAAACTCCCGAGTGAAACACGCCCTGCTTGGAAAATTTCACTGTTCTGTTCAGCACTGCATTGTAGTAATTCGCCCTGCGCGGTTAATAATTTAAACCCCGTAACCAGTGCCGATAAACATGGTAATTCGAGTCCGGTACCATGCGTCCCTGTTGCAATAGCCCCAGCCAAACTTTGACGATCAATATCACCTTGATTGATCAGTGCCTGATCAAAAGAGGCGAGCTTCTCCCCCAAATCAAATAATCGTGTGCCAGCTTGGACGGTACTTTGGCAGCGTTCAGCATCGATATCTAGAATGCCTTTGAGATGATCTAAACTTACTAAGGTATCTGTGGTTTTTACCAAAGGGCTAAATGAGTGCCCTGCGCCAACCAAGCGAATCTTAGGATGGGATTGCACCACATCCATTAATTGCTCAAGATTTTGCGGTTGTATAAATGACTTCGGGATCGACTTCTGAGCACCTGACCAATTTTCCCATGCAATGTCGTGTTGAATTGTCATATTCATCCTTGTCGCCATACTTTTTATTGTATTTAGCCGTATTGTTTTATTTTTGATTTCCGCTTTTGCAATGTTAATGCACAAGCCATCTTGATTTTTTACTTAGATTATACGAAGTTTCGCATCTTCTCAAATTTAAGTTTATTGTTAAAAAACAGCAAATAAGCCACGATCAATTAAAGAAAATATCATTCGTTTATATCCCCACAAAGACTATTCAAGGCGCTCTACATTATTCGTTAAGCATCATTCAAACCGAATCAATAAAAAAGATCACACACGGAAATATCTGCCAAATTAGTATAAAAAACCAACAAACCCTGTATATTTTTCAACTAAATTATTTATGCTAAAAAATCAATTTTGAGAACCACAGGGTTCATTTTCGTCACCTTATTGTTTTTATTATGTTAAATTTCAATCACTTAAAAATTTAGTGTAAATACTCGACTAAAGCATAAATGCAGAGAAGCTACGGACTGAATTATTGTTAAGTCAGATTTAAAACAAATAGACATGGACTTGGAGTACCACGATGGTTAGCGCATACGATGAATTGCCACGGACCCCGGCAAATTTTGTGGCACTTTCGCCTCTACGTTATTTAGAGCGTGCAGCTTATATTTATCCTGATCAGGATGCCATTATCCATGGCAATCGTCATATTTCATGGCGCCAAACGTATAACCGCTGTCGTCAATTTGCACATCAGTTGCAACAATTAGGCATTGGCAAAAATGACACCGTGTCTGTGTTATTACCGAACATTCCGGCTATGGTTGAAGCACACTTTGCCGTACCGATGGCGGGTGCTGTACTAAATACGCTAAATACACGCCTTGATGCGAAAACCATTGCCTTCATGCTGGAACATGCAGAAACCAAAGTCCTGTTGGTTGACCCTGAATTTGCTCAAGTTGCCACCGAAGCTTTGGCTTTGATCGATCAAGACATTTATGTCATTGATGTTGCAGATGCTGAATTTGAAGGCACAGCACAACCGATTGGACAAATTGAATTTGAAGACTGGTTGGCGCAAGGCGATGCGAACTTTGAATGGCACTTACCTCAAGATGAATGGGATGCGATTAGTTTAAGCTATACCTCGGGTACCACAGGGAATCCAAAAGGCGTGGTGTATCATCACCGCGGCGCATATATCAATGCAGCGAGTAACATCATTGCTTGCGGCATGACGCCACGTGCAACGTATCTGTGGACGCTTCCTCTATTCCACTGTAATGGCTGGTGCTTTGCTTGGACAATGGCAGCCAATGGCGGAACCAATATTTGTCTACGTAAAATTGACCCTGAACTGATTTTCAAATTGATTGCAGAACACAAAGTAGATTATTTCTGCGGTGCACCAATCGTACTTTCAATGATGATCAATACGCCTGAAGAGAAAAAAGCACAATTTGACCATCGCGTTGAAGTGATGGTTGCTGGTGCAGCGCCACCTGCAGCGATTATTGAAGGGATGCGTAATATTGGTATCAATGTCACACATGTTTACGGTTTGACTGAAACCTATGGTCCATCAGCACTTTGCGCATCGCAAGCTGGTTGGTCTGATCTTTCCATTCAAGAACAAGCACAGTTGCATTCTCGCCAAGGTGTGCCATACCCGCTTCAAGATGGCATGAAAGTCATTGATCCTGAAACCATGTTACCTGTTCCGCATGATGGCCAGACCATGGGTGAAATCATGTTCCGTGGCAACATCGTAATGAAAGGTTATTTGAAAAACCCAGAAGCAACGGCTGAAGCCTTTGCCGGTGGCTGGTTCCATACCGGCGACTTAGCAGTCTGCCAACCTGACGGTTATGCCAAAATTACTGACCGCTCTAAAGATGTGATCATTTCAGGGGGTGAAAACATTTCATCGCTCGAAGTAGAAGAAATTCTATATCAACACCCTGCTGTACTGACCGCTGCAGTGGTTGCAAAACCTGACCCTCGTTGGCAAGAAGTGCCTTGTGCCTTTATTGAATTAAAAGCAGGTAAAGAAGCAACGCCTGAAGAACTGATCGAATTCTGTAAGCAGCACCTTGCACGTTTCAAAGTACCTAAAGATGTAGTGATTACCGAAATTCCAAAAACCTCGACAGGTAAACTTCAGAAGTTCGTTCTCCGTGAATGGGCTAAAGAGCGCGCTGTTGGTGAATTTGGTTAATATTAAAACTCAAAAGCCAAGCATGATTTTTTCAATCATTTAAGCAAAAAAAGCGACCTAATCAGGTCGCTTTTTTGATGTGAAGTCTATAACTTCACGTTTTGCTTCAATGATCAGATCATGTTGAATTCTCTGATCATTGAGCTATCTAAGTACTTGGCTATCTAATCATGCATTAGTTATCAGATAATAAAGCCACTTGTTGAATGTAGTTAAACAATTTCAACTTTGACGCAGTCAGTTCTTCTTCGCTTACATTTTTGGATATATCACGTTGAATACGCAAAATATGCTGACGAATGGGATGATATTCAGCAGCATTATGTGCTTTCATGAACTCTTTAATGACTGGATCACCTTGGGCAATCATACGTTCAGTCCAGCGTTGAAGCTGCGCTGTTTTTTTCGCACCTTGCTGCGGGGTTAAGTAAGATAAAATCATGGTTTCATCTTCATTACGCAGTAATTTACCTACACGTTGAAACTGACGGCGTCGCGCTTCATGTGAAGTAATTGTTTGTGCATCTAGTAGTGCTTCGATCAGACGCTCTTCTACAGGAAGATTTTTAATCTGTTTAGGATTTAGTTTTGCAAGTTCCTCGCCCAAAGCAGCCATACGTTGTACAGCTTTCTTTTGCTCAGTTTTACTTGCACGTCCTTCTAAGGATTCAAAGTCTTCTTCGGTATAGCGATTCGGTCGACGTGCCACGTTTAATCTGCCTCGTAAAATTTTGCCGCAAACAGTGCTTGAATTTCAGATAAAGCTTTTTCTTCATCTGCACCTTCAATCACTAAGCGTAAAGTTGTGCCCTTGCCTGCGCCAAGCATCAGCAAAGACATAATATTTTTGGCATCTACTAATTTTCCACCCTTACCAATTTGAATCGACGAGCGAAATTTGGTCGTGACTTCGATTAGCTTGCCAGATGCACGCGCATGTAAACCCAGTTTATTAATTACGTCAACAGTTGTGTCGATCATGACCAGTGCTTCATTTCTCTATGTAGAACCTGAATAGACCATTTTGCCTCAAGTGCTTTTTTTAGTCTATCTACGATATATACCGAACGGTGTTGCCCACCTGTACAACCGATCGACACCGTCATGTAATGACGATGCCCTTCGGCAAATGCCGGCAGCCATTTATCCAAGAAATTATAAATATCTTGGAACATTTCATTGGTTTGTTCACTTTGCTGTAAAAACTGACGAACTGGCTCATCTAATCCTGAATACTTACGTAATTCCATATCCCAGTGCGGATTGGGCAAATGACGGACGTCAAAAACATAATCTGCATCGAGTGGAATACCATGCTTATAGCCAAAAGACTGTAAGATCAAAATTAAATTATCTGCCTGTCCGAGTTTAGACAGCAAGGTATGTTTTAAATCATGTACGCTCTTATCTGTAGTATCAATATGTACTGTCGAGCGTAATTGAATCGGCAACAGTAAAGATTTTTCTTCCTGTATGCACTCATTTAAACTTTTGAAACGACTTGCCAACGGATGGGGACGTCGAGATGAACTGAATCGCGCAATCAATTCCTGATCACGCGTGGTCAAATAAATAATATCGACTGAGCCATGGCGCTGTAGCTGTTGAAAAACCAAATCGAACTCTTGTAAATCTGCACGTGTACTGCGGACATCCACACCCAGTGCCAATTGTTCAAGATTATTTTCTGAATCGAGTTTTTCAACAATTTCGGGGAGTAAGGCCAATGGCAAATTATCGATACAGTAATAACCCAAATCCTCAAGTATCTGTAATGCAGATGACTTTCCAGATCCAGATTGTCCTGTAACAATTAAAATGCGCTTCATCGCTTGCTACCCCATAGCCGTTTTAAACTGTAGTATATTTAACCTGCATATTATCAATAAGACGTGTTGCGCCTAATTTAGCCGCAATAAACAACACCACGTCTTGATCAAATTCTTCAATTTTCTGTAATTCAGGTGTACGTGCTTCAACATAGTCCACAACAAAACCCGCTGCTGTCAATGTTGCTTTAATATTCGCTAACACATCTGCCAGTCGAGTTCCAGCATGTAATTCTGCCTCAGCCGTTTTCAAGCTTTGGTAAATCGTTGGTGCAATCGCACGATTTTCCGCACTTAAATAACCATTGCGTGAGCTCAATGCCAAACCATCTTCAGCACGCGTAATCGGCACACCAATCACTTCTAGTGGAATATTTAAGTCACGTACAAACTGACGAATCACTGCAAGTTGCTGGTAATCTTTTTGCCCAAAGAATGCAAAATTCGGTTGAACAATATTAAAGAGTTTTGTCACAACAACAGCAACACCGTCAAAATGACCCGGACGCTGTTCGCCACACAAATCATTGGTAATGCCGCCCACGCTAATATTGGTTAAGCGCGGTTTGTTGCCATACATTTGTTCAACAGTCGGTGCAAACACGATGTCACAACCCACTTCAGCCAATAAGTGCTGATCTTGTTCCAAGGTACGTGGATAGTTGTCAAAGTCTTCATTTGGACCAAACTGAATTGGGTTAACGAAAATACTCACTACCACGACATCACACAGTTTACGTGCTTCACGAACTAAATTGAGGTGACCTTCATGCAAGTTCCCCATCGTTGGTACAAAACCAATGATTTTGCGCGCAGCACGTGCTGGATTTAGCGATGCACTTAAACCTTGAATCGTTGTTTCAGTTTTCATGTCTTACAGCTCAATTTGGAATGTATGTTCTTTGGCAGGGAAGCTACCATCTAGTACGGCAGCATGATACGCCTTAAACGCATCCACAATTGCCGTTTCCCCTGCTTGCTCTTTCATAAAGTTGCGAACAAATTTCGCCACGTGACTAAACGTCAGTCCCAACATATCTTGTTGAACCAAGACTTGAGCATCCGTTTCTGCACCGGCACCGATCCCAATTACAGGAGTATTTGGGAACAATTCACTAATTTCTTTACCCACTTGGGCAGGAACACATTCCAAAAGTAAAAGTGCTGCACCTGCATCAACCACAGCTTTACAGTCTGCAATGAGTTGATCCGCAGTTTCGCGTGTACGTGCTTGCACTTTATAACCGCCAAACACATGAACCGATTGCGGAGTTAACCCTAAATGCACACACACTGGAATACCATTACGGGTCAATACTTCAACTGTTTCTGACAACCATGCGCCACCTTCCAATTTGACCATCTGCGCGCCTGCTTGCATCACGGTCTTTGAATTCACCAAAGCGTCATTCAAAGTGGCATAAGTCATAAATGGCAAATCTGTCAAAATAAACGCATGCTTATTGCCACGACGCACTGCTGCTGTGTGATATGCCATATCTTCAACAGTGACAGGTAAAGTAGAGTCATTGCCTTGAATGGTCATCCCCAATGAATCACCAATCAGAATACTATCGACTTCAGCAACTTCCATTGCTTTTGCCATGCTCGCATCATAGCAAGTCAGGCAGGAGAATTTGCGGCCTTCCGCTTTAAATTTTTTCAAGTCACTTAGACTAATCATTTCAATATTCCTCAGATGACGGCTTTCTCAAGTGGTCATACAAAAATTAAAGATGGGCCCAGTTTCCTGCATCCAATACAGTTAAATTTGGATTATTCAAAATAGGTAAATCTTTTAATGGTTGTCCTTTAATCTGTAGATTCTCATCTAAATCCAATAAAGGTTTCAACACAAAATCACGTTCTAAAACACCAACATGAGGCACCGTTAAACGTTCATTTTGAATGTGCTGTTCACCATATATCAGTAAATCTAAATCCAGTGTACGCTCACCCCAATGACGTAGGCGTACACGCCCCGACTCTTGTTCAAAGCGTTGCAATTCATCCAACAAGGCCAAAGGAGCTAGATCAGTTTCTAATGCAACCGCTGCATTTAAATAATTCGGCTGATCCTGCGGCCCCATTGGTGGGCTTTGGTACAGTTGTGAGACCTTCACTGTTCCGAGTGTTGCAAGTTTATGTACCGCTTCACTGAGGATCTGCAAGGAATCACCTAAATTACTGCCTAAACCAATATATGTCAGCGTCATTGTGTTGGCCCAAAAATAACCTGAGTCAAATCTCGTTTCACACGTTTACGTTTTAAAATCGGATGATCTGCACCAATTTCACCACTGGCTGACGCTGCAACGATTGACACTGTCGCTGGACTATTAGCATGTGATTTAGGCTTACGTTGACGGCGACTTCTGCTTTCTGGTTCATTCACAAGCGGTTCAATTTCAACTTGCTGATGAGCAGAACCTTTCGTTTCCACATCTTCATGCACCGCTTTACGACGACTCTTGGCACGTTGACGATTGTATTGGCTAATTGCCCGTTCTTTTTCGTCAGTGCTCATCTGCTGATAAGCATCCCACCACTGGCCCATACCTTGTGTGCTTGTATCGCCCGACTTTTCACGCAGCAGCAAGAAGTCAAAGCCTGCACGGAAACGTGCATGACCTGAAAGTGCTTCAATTTGCTGTGGTTTTGGATTCAGCAAACGGGTTTGCATTTCCCAAACTTCACGAATAAATGTTTCGGCAAAGCGAGGAATAATGGTTCGTGTAGCCTGACGTTTCAATACATCCAAGCCTGCTTGAGCACGTGCTTCAGCTGGAACAACACCTTTATTCAAATAGAACGTACAACGCTCTTGGAACGGAATCCACAATAACACGGCATAGAAAAATGCAGGGTTAATGGTTTTCCCAATCGAAATACGTTGATCGGTATTTTTTGCAGCCAACTCAATAAATGGCGTTACGACTGGTTTAATATCTGCAAATAACTGATACCAAATACCAAAATCGATTAGCATCGGTAAGACGCGATTGAGATGCCCCATGGTAAAGAGCTTTTGTGACTCATCGTATAAACGATGTGGAGACACATCACGCAGCAATTGAGTAAGTTCTGGAGTAAAGACATCCAGAATTTTTTCATCAATATTAAAGTTTAATTTGGCTGCAAAACGTAAAGTCCGAAGCATCCGGACAGGATCTTCTTCAAAACGTAATTGTGGATCACCCAATAAACGCAACGTTTTATGCTTAATGTCATCTACTGCATGACAAAAATCTAGCACTTCACCTTTGCGTGGTTGGTAATACATTGCATTGATCGAGAAGTCACGACGTGCAAAGTCTTGCTCAATCGTACCCCAATTATTATCACGTAAAATCATGCCCGCAGCAGAAGTCACGGCTTTTTTAGGTGGCGCACGGAAGGTCGCAACTTCGATCAGTTCACGTCCTGAGTAGACATGCGCCAGCTCAAAACGACGACCAATAATTCGGCAACGTCGCCCGAAGACTTCTTTCACCTGAGCTGGTGTCGCATTAGTTACGGCATCAAAATCTTTAGGTGCATGACCCAACATTAGGTCACGGACACCGCCACCCACGATATAAGCTTCATAGCCTGCCTTAGTTAAGGCATCAATCACATCTAAAATGGAAGAAGGTAATTGTGTGGTTGATAAACCACATTTGGACGCGCGCAAAGTTTGCAAAAGACGCTGTCTCCTACGTCTGAACGTAAAATTCTTAAGATGTCGCTAATGATATCTCTAACACAATCAAAGGGCAATTTGATTATCTCGATGCTCAAGCTGAGCTTAACCTAATTCTTTTTTTTACACTTCACTTAAAGTGCCAATTTTGCTTTATTTTTAGCAAACAGCGCAGGACCGATTCCCTTAACCTGTTGAATATCATCAATGCTTTTAAATAAGCCATTACTTTTACGATATTGCACAATTGCTTCTGCTTTTTTCTGACCAATTCCATGCAATGTCTGCAGTTCATCGACTGAGGCTGTATTTAAGCGTACCTGATCTGTTCGACTATTTTGGTGAGTGCTGGGGCGTGACAAATAATAGTTGGCATTGCTCGGTGCAGTTGTCGCTTTGGACTTAGAGGCCTCAGATTGCTTTTTTAATTGCTGATCTTGAGCTTGCTGCATGGCTTTCCATTCCGCGTAGCCCGAAGGGCTTTGCGCAAAAGTTAAATCTGCCATTAAACTCAAAACCAAGACAAGTAGTTGCGTAAAGTATTTATTCTTTAGGATGTGGTACATATTCAGCCTGTTGTTTTAATTGTTGTTTTGCCTGTTCCCATAACTGATCCATTTCAGTCAGGGACAAGTCTTCTACATGTTTTTGTTGTAATGTGGCCTGTGCTTCAATATAAGCAAAACGGCTTCTAAACTTATGAATGGTACTTAACAGTGCCATCTCACTTGAGATGCCAATCTTACGTCCAACATTCACCAGTGAAAATAAGCAATCACCAAATTCATCAAATATTTCGTCGGATTTTTTACCTGCCAATGCCTCTTTTAATTCCCCCAGCTCTTCCTCAAGCTTGCCATAAGCCCCTTCAATATCTGGAAAATCAAAGCCTATTTTCGCCACTTTTTTTTGGATTTCATCTGCTTGGCTTAATGCAGGTGCATGTTTAACCTCATCTAATCTAGATGCTGATTTCCCTGCTTTTTCTTGTTGTTTAATCTGTTTCCATAGTGTTGCCACATCATCCGCATTGAGTGCTGAGAACTGCTCTGCCTGAAACACATGGGGATGACGGCGAATTAATTTATCTGTAATGGCTTGCACCACATCTTGAAAATCAAATGCGCCTTGTTCGCTATACATCTGCGACTGAAAAACCACTTGCAGTAATAAATCCCCCAGTTCATCTCGTACATCATCACTCTGACCTGAACGAACCGCCGCTTCCACTTCATAGGCTTCTTCAATGGCATAATGAGTCAGACTTTCTGGGGTTTGCTTTTGATCCCATGGACATTTTTCACGTAATTCTTTCATCACTGCTAATAATTGTTCCATGTGAACTCCAGCTATTTACTCATCAGTACATTGTTTCGATTACAGAATTTGATATGCTCAAAATTCACTCAAGGAATGAGCAACTCAATTCAGGGAAGCATAACATGCAAAGTATTTTTATTAGCGGTGCAGGACAAGGGATTGGCGCAGCAATTGCACGACTGTTCATACAACAAGGCTATAAAGTTGGGCTCTACGACATTAACCAATCTCAAGTCACCTCATTAGCGGCTGAACTCGGTAGCCATGCCAGAGCTGGGCTTTTAGATGTGACACAACCAGAGCAATGGCAAAGCGCTTTAGCTGAATTTGTTGCTTGGGCAGGTCAGCTAAATATCTTAGTCAATAATGCCGGAATTCTGTATTCAGGCAGCTTTGAACATACGGAATTGTCTGCACACCACCGTACGATTGATATCAATGTCAAAGGGGTGATAAACGGTTGCTATGCGGCATTTCCCTATTTAAAACAAAGCAATTTTGCTCGTGTGATTAACCTCTCTTCGGCTTCAGCAATTTATGGACAAGCCGATTTAGCCAGTTATGCCACATCTAAATTTGCTGTCCGCGGGTTCACTGAAAGTTTGGATATTGAATGGCAAAAATACAATATTCGCGTTTTAGATGTGATGCCTTTATTTGTTCAAACCGCGATGGTGCAAGACATGGATGCACAAAGCATTAAGAAAATGGGGGTCAATCTTCAACCTAGCGATGTTGCTCAGCAAATTTATGCCTTGGTACAAAAAAAGGATACCGTCTTAATGGCCACACATACACCTGTGGGGATGAAAGCCAAATTTTTATTTAATTTATCGAAGTTTAGCCCGCAATTTGTCAACCGCTTAAGTAATATTTGGATTGCACAAAAACCCAAATAGCAACGTGTTACTAATCATTTAATTTTGCAATCATATTTGTACGCAAATTACACAAAGTTACACAATTGTCACATTTTAACAGGACAAAATTCCTTTTTTTGAATAATATTCACCCGCCCATTACTTTCGGGCGTTTATTTTCTAACAATAAAAGTGAATTATTTCATGAAAAAATTACTTGTTCTTGCAACTGTTACTTCTATTTCAATTTCTGCTTTTGCTACAACTCAATTCGCATCTTCAGAATTAAAAGCGATGGATTGTGCAACTCTTGCTGTTGAAAAAGCGAATGCTAAGCGCTCTTTAGAAGCTGCTGACAAAAACATTGCAAACATCCAAGCATCTGCTCAAGCGCCAGGCAAATCATTGAGCAAATTTGCTGGTTTAGCGGGTGGCGCTCTTGCTGCTTTCGGTGGTAACTCTGAAAAAGCTGCTCGTGCAGGCAACATTGCAAACAGCTTGGCTGGTGAGCAAGATACTTCTGATGCAGGCAACCTTGAACTTCAACAAGCGAACAAATCTGCTGCTCAAGCAAACATCGACAACATTGGTATCTACCAAGGTTCTAAAAAATGCAAAATCTAATCTAAAGCCAGTTTAGATTGATTTAAAAAAAGCCCTGTTCAGCCAGAACAGGGCTTTTTTCATGGTGATTTATATGTCATACCGATTTATAAGACATTCAACTCAATATTAGGCAAATGAAAGCCTCGGCAAGATTGTTCACTTTGCCATGCCACCGTCAACATCACATGCGGCAGTTGAATATTCTGATAAGCAAAAGTGCCAATTGCTGGATGGCTACACATCCCACCATTCTGCTCAGGATGACACTGTGTATTTAGTTCATTCAGGTTCACTCGAATCCCTAAACCTGATGCTTTAAGTACCGCCTCTTTGGTGGTCCAAACTTTAAACCAAAAATCAGGATCATGCTCAAAGTTCTCCCAATTGAGCAATTCTTCTGGATGAAAGCTATGTTGAGCCATCGCATCAAAACGAACTTTTCGATTTAAATCTTCAATATCCACACCAATATTGGCGATTTTTTCACTGCTGGCCAATACATAATGCTGCTGGCTATGACTATGATTAAAATGAAAATGTGGCAAATCAGGAAGAAAAGGCTTACCAAACGGAGACTTTGAAAAATCTGAATTTTCAACTGACCTATTTAGCCGCTGCCCGAGTAATTGATTTCGATATTGGTAAATGGCTTGTTTACGCACGGCAATTACCTCTTGACGACTCAAGCCATGCGGCTCCACAAAGAAGTCAGTAATTGCACTATATTCAAGCTGAATTTTCGCCATAAGTTATTGATCCAATATCTTTTACACTACGTCCATGACGCTATATTTTATGCGACTCTCCGACACAAAATACACCACAATACAGATGAGCGCATCGGTCCTTTGACTCGTCGAGATTTTAAAACTCAGTTTAAAAATATTTCAAAACACTTAAGAAATATTTAATATTATAAATATATTCAAATACTTAAGTATAATAAATATTTCAAATACATCTTTAATTAGATAAAATACTCTAGATTCTTATAACTTTAATTTAAAACTCGGGGTAAACCACATGCTAAGAAAAATCACCTTAATCAGTTCACTTTGCGTCCTACCATGTTTCGCTCAAGCAGGATTATTGGATGCAGCCGTTGCAGTAATGGGTGCCAAAAATGGCGCGATCATGGACCAAGCTGAAGCACGTATGAATCAAAGCCGTCAAGAAGCTGCCAATGCCGTGGCTCAAGCAGACCGTGGCTATGCCTCAAATTTCAATCAAGCTAACCAAACCAACAATAGTGTTTATAGCACCAGTTATTTAAAAACCTTAGATTGCACTGATCTGAGCGTTGAACGTAAAACTTTCGAACGTACATTGGAAGCATCGCAACTGGCATTAAGCCAAGCGTCTGCACAGCAAAATAATCAAGTTTCAAAATGGGCTGGTCTTGCTGGCAACGCGCTATCCGCATTTTCAGGTCAATCTGAAACAGCCGCGCGTATGGGACAATTTGCGACAGCTATTTCTGGCAATAAAAATACACAACAGGATAGCAGCAGCGCACAGCAAGCCATGGAAATTGCTCAAGCTAATCTGGATAATATTGATATTTACCGCCAAGCTAAAAAGTGTAAAAACTAATTTCTACATCTTTTTAGATAAATAAAGTGAAATAAAAAAGCCTGCATATCTGCAGGCTTTTTTTGTTCATCTAAACTTAGCGTTTGAATTTCTTTTCCGCCTTTTTGAACTTCTGAACATAACGACGTTTACGTGCCGCCGTACGCTCATCGATTTGCGACTTACGACCTTCAAATGGGTTATCAGAGGTTTTAAATTCAATTTTGACTGGCGTACCTTCAAGTTTATAAACTTTACGGAACACGTTTTCTAGGTAACGACGATAGTCATTTGGCGTTTTATCGACCTTGTTACCATGAATCACAATCGTCGGTGGATTTTGTCCGCCCATATGCGCATAACGCATTTTGATACGACGACCTTGAACCATTGGTGGTTGGTGCGCATCAGTTGCATCATTCAAGATTTGAGTGATTTTCGCAGGTGATACTTTCAAATGAGAAGAATCATAAGCACGGTGGATCGATGGATAAAGATCACCAACACCTGTACCGTGAAGTGCAGAAATTAAGTGAATTTTTGCCCATGGAATAAAGTCAAAACGACGTTCAACATCTAATTTACATTGTTTACGGTCGTAGTCAGACATGTTGTCCCATTTGTTGATGGCAATCACCATCGCACGGCCTGCTTCAAGCGCATAACCAATCAAATGCAAGTCTTGCTCAACGATCCCTTCACGTGCATCGACAACAATAACCACAACATGCGCATCTTTCATCGCTTGTAAAGTTTTCACAATCGAGAATTTCTCGATCATTTCGTCCACTTTACCTTTACGACGTACACCCGCAGTATCGATTAATGTGTATTTACGGCCATCACGTTCAAATGGGATATATATCGAGTCACGTGTAGTACCTGGTTGGTCAAATGCAACCACACGGTCTTCACCCAACAAACGGTTCACTAGAGTCGATTTACCCACGTTTGGACGACCAATAATCGCTAAACGTAAGCCTGTGTCTTTATCGTGTTGTTCTTCACTTTCATCTTCAGGTACATCAGCCAACACTTCTTCAAGCATTTGCTGAACACCACGACCATGGCTGGCAGCCACTTGAAGTGGTTCACCCATACCCAATTTGAAGAATTCAACTAAAGCTGCTTCGGCATGAACACCATCAACTTTGTTGGCAACAAGATAAACTTTTTTACCTAGCGTACGTAAGTCACGTGCAATTTGCTCATCAGATGCCAATAGGCCTGCGCGCGCATCGACCACGAAGACAATAATATCTGCTTCATTAATGGCAGTTTTTGACTGTTCTGCCATGTACGAGTCGATACCACCTTCAGTTTCGCCAATACCCCCAGTATCAACGACGATGAAAGATTTATTTTGATAAGTCGCGTCACCATACTTACGGTCACGAGTCAGACCGGCAAAGTCAGCAACGAGAGCATCACGGCTCTTGGTTATCTGGTTAAACAACGTTGATTTTCCGACGTTCGGACGACCAATGAGCGCAATTACGGGTTTCATAGATTAACCTTTATTCCAGATCAGCCAGTTTGGTCTGGTCTGAACATCAGAAAGCTTAGGAAGAATGGAAATAGGATAAATGCCTAAAATAAATAAAAACACGGGGCATTGATGATTCAATCCCCCGCGTTAAAAATACGGTTTGGCTTATTTTAACATAAGCCGCAGAAAAATTAACGGTTCTGCCAAATGCTTAATGCACCCTTACGTGTCGACACATATAATTGGTTGTCAATCACACGTAGTGAACGTACTTCACCACTGGTTTTAGAACGACCAACCAACTCACCTGTCGCTGGGTTGATTAAGTGAAGTACACCATCCAGATCACCAACCACAAGGTCTTGACCTAACATCACTGGGTTACTCAAATTACGATTAAGCAATTGGTCATTTTCCCACAATGTTTGACCAGTGGTAATTTCGTAAGCCACAATTTTACCATCAGTTTGTGTCACAAAGACACCATTGCCTGCAACTTCAGGACGCTGAATACTGCTCGCATCATTACTCCAGATCACTTGTTGTGATGCAAGATCAAGTGCTGTCACTTGGCCTTGGTAACTGGTGGTAATTAAAAATTGACCTGCTACAGTCGGTTCACCGTCAATATCAATGAGACGTTGTACATCTGAACGACCGTCTGACACTGCAACACGACGCTGCATTTTCGGAATACCGCTCAATGCATCAATCACATAGATATAGGCATTTGAAGAAGCGATGAGAACATGACGGGCATCGAGTGATACCGGTGCTGCCATACCACGTAAACTAAACTGCACATTTGGCAAGTTATAGGTCCAAGTTTGTTGACCCGTTGCCACATCGTTTGCGTATACCGTACCATCATTGGTGACTGAAATAACGCGACCTGCTTGAATCAACGACGGTGAAAGTAACGCGCCGGTTAATTGCGCAGTCCACTTTTGTTCACCTGTTGCCTGATCTAATGCAAATAATTGACCTTTTGCATTACCAACAACCACAATTCCGTCAGCTGCTTCTACACCTGCAGTCAAACCTTGTTTAGAGATTTTCTTCTGCCATAAACGCTCTTTGCCTTTGTAGGCTTGAACTTCACCATTAGGATTTACGCTAAAAACAACGCCATTATCTGCATCCATACGTAAACGCAGTGGATCTGCTTCTTCAGTTGAAGCCACACTGTTTGAAAATACAGGTGCTAAAGTTTTTGCCTGTTCCAATTTTGGTAAAGGATTTGGTTTTACTTTTTCTACTTTTCCTTTATTTGCACAACCAGCCAAAGCAAGTGTTAAAACTGTCAGCGCACAGGTAATTTTGTATTTTCTATTCATTCAGTTGCTTCCACTTGTGTATCTATAATCGGACGTTCAATTTCAGGATCATCAACTAAAACGCCTACACTTTCGAGTTTAATTTGTAAAATTTGACGTTCTTCTTGTCGCTCAACCAAAGCATCCCATGCACTTTGATAAACTTTCTTTGCATTTTCGATATCATTTTTTGCAACATAGACATCGCCACGGGCTTCATCTGCAGTCGCTTGAAAAGCAGGTTCTTTAACCGCTTCTAAAGTTTTTAATGCTTCATCAAATTTCTTTTGTGCCAATTGTGCATACGCTAAACGTAATTTCACCAATTGAACTAAGCCCGCATCGTCAACTTTTGAATTTTCAACTTTTTTCAAAGCTTTTTCAGCGTTGGCATAATCGGCTTTATCATATGCCAATTTTGCCATAAGCAACTGAGTTTGAATGGCTTGTGGCGAATCTGGCGCTTCTTTTACAATTTTATCTGCAGTCGCAGAAAGTTGTGTAAACGCATCGCCAGTCGCCGACTGAGCATCATCCATTAACTGCTGTACTTTGGCTGTTTGCATTTGCGATTCAGCCAAAGTTTTCTTCTGCCAGTATTCCCATCCGAAAAAGGCAATCAACGCAATTAAAATGCCGCTAACAATGGCAGAGCCATATTTTTTAGCAAACGATTTTAAATTATCAAGTTGTTCTTCTTCACTCAATGCGCTCATGAAATTACCTTTTTCCTTATGTTATAGGGATTATTTTGAAGAAATTTTTTCGATAATGAAGGCAACAAAGTCTGCCACATTCACTTCGTGTTGTTCTGCAATTGCTAGCTCTTTTACCAGCACTTGCCCTGCTGCTTGCTCACGTTCACCGTAAATCACAGCAAATAAAGCACCCGATTGGTCAGCTTTTTTCATTTGCGATTTCATTGAACCTTGTGAACCAACTTTTAAGCGAATGTTACTACCCGCTGCTTCAAGTTGATCACGTATTTGTTCAGCAAGCACCAACGCTTTACCTTGAGTTGCAGGATCTGAAACCAAGAATAGCTCACAGTCACGCACTGGGGTATTGTCTTCCACTTGTTCAAGTAGAAGAAGCAAACGCTCCATACCCATTGCAAAACCAACAGCAGGCACAGACTGATCTGCTTTACCTTTAAGCTGACCGACTAAACCGTCATAACGACCACCAGCACATACCGTTCCTTGAGAACCTAAGTGTGTAGTTGTCCATTCAAAGACCGTTTTATTGTAGTAGTCGAGACCACGAACCAATTTTTGATTGATCACAAAACCAATACCAGCGTCAGTCAAATACTGCTGCAATTGAGCAAAGTGAGCCAACGTTTCTTCACCCATAAAGTCGTGAAGTTTTGGCGCATTTTCCAAAATGCTTTGTGTTTTTGCATCTTTAGAATCCAAAATACGCAGTGGATTCGTGGTTAGACGACGCTGTGAATCTTCATCTAAGTCATTTTTATGTGACTCTAAAAATTCAACCAATGCCGCACGATAAGCTGCACGTTCATCAGACTCACCTAATGTATTGAGTTCTAATTGAACTTTATCTGCAACGCCCATGCGTTTCCACAAACGCGCAGTCATTAAAATCAATTCTGCATCTTGATCTGGTGTTGCAACACCAAAAGTTTCTACGCCAAATTGATGGAACTGACGGTAACGACCTTTTTGTGGTTTTTCATAGCGAAACATTGGGCCAACATACCATACACGCGGTGTAGCACCACGAAGTAAGTTATGTTCAAGCATTGCACGCACACACCCTGCTGTTCCTTCTGGACGCAAAGTCAAAGACTCAGGCGGATTACCTTTGTCTAAGAATGTGTACATTTCTTTTTCAACGATATCCGTTGCATCACCAATAGAACGTTTGAACAGATGAGTCTGCTCCACAATCGGCAAGCGAATTTGCTGATAACCATAAGCATCCATCAAGCTAGATAAATGCTGTTCTAGACGTCTCCATGCAGGACTTTGCGTAGGGAGAATGTCATTAAAACCTTTGATTGCGACGATTGAACTCATGATCTACTCAGAAAAACTTGTGCGAATAATCTCTTTAGCTTTAGCGTCTTCAAGATCGCTAACACGTTGACGAACCATCGCTTCGATTTCGTCAACCAACTGATTTGTTTCAATTAAATGGCTCTTTTCGCCATTACGATACACCAGTGAACGCGGACTTGCACCTACTACACCAATATCGGCTTCTTTGGCTTCACCCGGACCATTCACTTTACAACCAATCACCGATACATCCATTGGGGTACGAATATCTTCTAAACGCTCTTCCAATGTTTGCATGACTTTGATGACATTGAACTCTTGGCGTGAACAACTTGGGCATGCAATAAAGTTAATGCCGTTCGAACGTAAGCCCAATGATTTTAAAATATCAAAGCCAATTTTGATTTCTTCTTCAGGCTCTGCTGCCAATGAAATACGCATGGTGTCACCAATACCTTCCATCAACAAACCACCTAAAGCGATAGCAGATTTGACTGAACCCGTACGGTATACACCAGCTTCAGTCACACCCAAGTGTAATGGGTTATCAATTTGTTTAGATAACAAACGGTAAGCATCCATCGTCAGAAAGACATTGGATGCTTTAACTGACACTTTAAATTCATGGAAATTTAAGCGATCTAAAATATCAATATGGCGCATTGCAGATTCAAGCAAGGCCTGACCTGTAGGCTCACCATATTTCTTTTGAATATCTTTTTCCAGTGAGCCTGCATTGACACCAATACGCATAGAGATGTCATTATGTTGTGCAGCAGCTACCACTTCACGAATTTTAGCTTCTGAGCCAATATTACCCGGGTTAATACGCAAACAATCTGCACCAAGGTCTGCAACACGTAAAGCAATTTTATAATCAAAGTGAATATCAGCAACCAGTGGCACTTGCACACGTTTACGAATTTCACCAAAAGCTTCAGCAGCTTCCATACTCGGTACAGAAACACGCATGATGTCCGCACCGACGTCTACACAGCGCTGAATCTGTGCCACGGTCGCTTCGACATCACAAGTTTCAGTATTGGTCATACTTTGGATGCTGATCGGCGCATCACCACCGACATACACCGAACCTACTTTAATTTTACGCGTTGGACGGCGCTTAATTGGATTTTCAATCATTGTTCAGTCTGCTCTGTTGTCCCTTAACGTGATAAACGGAAATCTGCTTTGCCGTTTACGGTATATGGTGACAATGAAATATTTTCATTATTTAAGCTTAATGACACTGCTGTTGCATCATCCAAACGAATTTGGAATGGTGTTTCACCGTTTAAGTTGAGCGTCGATGCTTGACGACCTGTCGCCAACACCTTACCCGTCGAATCCACAATATGTACTGAAGTTGGGCTACTGAAGGTCAATGTCAATTGATCACCGCTGACCGCTGCATTTCCGCCATTCATGTCGAGGACTTGAACTTCTGAAGCGACTTCACTGGTCACAGCGTCTTCATTATCGCTGCCCGAGGTCATGCCCTGAATCGCTGCCACGATCGCACCAATGACCACCAACACTGCCAATGCAATCAGACCACGTTTGATCCATTTACGATTACGGTCACGATTAGAACCGGGTAATTTACCCATTATTTTAATCGGTGAATTGTTTAACGCGTGATTTGGCAACAATCCCGTATCGTTGGCATAAATATCATCAAAACGTTGAATGATATTGGTTGCATCAACTTTTAAATATTTGGCATAAGTGCGGTAGTAACCTTTAATAAAGGTCGCTTCAGGCAATGACTTATAATCATCTTGCTCAAGTGCAGTCAGTGTTTTTAATGGAATATTGAGTTCTGATGCGACAGCTTCAAGTTCCAGTTTTTGCGTAATACGTACTTGACGTAAATACTCACCTGGGCGTTGTACATTTCCTAATGCATTTGGAGCTACGCTCGAACCATTCGATTGCGGTGAATTAGGATTTACTTCCATACGGCCTCAGTACTGTACTGTAATTGCAAATAGCGTTGGTATTCAGGACTTTCTGGGAACAAAGCACGTAACTGGTTAACCAGTACTTGCATACCCAAATTGTCGCCATTGGCACGCGCTGTTCGAATGCCAATCCAGAGTGCACGCGCACCCTGATTTTTTTGTCCTACTGCACGTACAAATTGTTCATACATTTGTGTAGCAGCAGGGAACTGCTGATTCAAATAAAAGATTTCAGACAACTCTAACATTGAAACATAAGAATCACGATTAGCCTGCAAAGCTTGTTTGAATGATTTTTCAGCAT
Source organism: Acinetobacter sp. YH12145 (assembly GCF_013418335.1). NCBI lineage: Bacteria > Pseudomonadati > Pseudomonadota > Gammaproteobacteria > Moraxellales > Moraxellaceae > Acinetobacter > Acinetobacter sp. YH12145. The sequence goes on from NZ_VPCE01000006.1 coordinate 64,127, forward strand.
TCGCCACATCACCCACTTTCAGGTAAATTCGACCTAAATTTTCCAATGCTTTGAAACGTTGATCATAACCTAAAGTTGAACCTGCGATGCTGAACTGTTCAATCGCATCATTATAACGCTCAACTTGGTATAAATACGTACCGTAGTTGTTACGTGCTTGAGAATTTTTTGAGTCTGCTGAAATTGCACGCTTAAAATAACTATCTGCTTTTTCTAAGTTGGCTGGACTGCCTTCTCGTTGTAGTAAGACACCCATCATCATATTGGCTTGGGAATCGCGAGAATCCACCTCTAAAGCCTGATCTAATGCACGTTTAGCAGAGTCCAAATCCCCTGCTTTCAAGTGTTCAACAGCCAATTGCGTTCTGATTTTTACGGCTTTCTCTGGGTCTTTTTTCCCAATCTCAGGCGTTTGACATGCTGTTAATGCCAAAACCGATGCACATAAAGCTGAAACGAAAGTGAACTTATACGTTAACTTTTTCAATTGGCTGCCTCTTTATTATCCTTGTGAGCGCAGTATCTCATTTTGCTGCGCAACTTTCTTTTTCCATTGCTCCGCACGACGAGTACGGTCAGCAACTTGCCCCACGAGTTGTCCACACGCAGCGTCGATATCATCACCACGTGTCTGACGAATCGTACACACAAAACCGGCATCAGACAAAGTTTTTTGGAAAGAAATAATACGGTTACGGCTTGAACGACCGTATGGCGCATGCGGGAACGGGTTAAACGGAATTAAATTAATTTTGCTTGGTAAGTTTTTCAACAGCTTTAACATTTGCTGTGCATGTTCAGGATGGTCATTTACACCATCTAACATCACGTATTCGATGGTCACGTGTTTACGCGAACTTTCATTACCATCTTTGGCGATATAACGCTGACACGCGGCAATCAACTGTTCCAACGGATATTTTTTATTGATCGGAACAAGTTCGTTGCGTAATTCATCATTTGGTGCGTGGAGTGAAATTGCCAAGGCTACATCAATGTCTTGTGCCAATTGGTCAATTTTAGGCACTACACCTGAAGTTGATAAAGTCACACGACGCTTCGACATACCATACGCAAAGTCATCCAACATGATACGCATTGAATTCAATACGGCATCATAGTTCAACAGCGGCTCACCCATGCCCATCATCACCACGTTGGTCACTGAACGTTCACGATCAGCAACTGGCACATCTTCCATATAAGAGAAGTTCGCCATCCACAGCTGTCCAATAATTTCAGCTTGGCTCAAGTCACGTTGGAAACCTTGTTTACCAGTTGAACAGAATGAACAGTCCAGAGCACAGCCTACTTGTGACGAAATACACAAGGTCTTACGTGCGCCGGTTTTATCTTCTGCTGGAATGAGTACAGTTTCAACCAATGAACCTGCACCATCACCCACACGGAACACCCATTTACGAGTACCGTCTTTTGAGTAATTTTTATGCACCACTTCAGGCGCTTTAATTTCACAAATCTTTTCCAATTTTTCACGAAGTTTGCCAGAAATATTGGTCATTTCAGCAAAATCAGTCACGAAGAACTGATGAATCCATTTCATCACCTGCCCAGCACGGAACTTTTTCTCCCCCATATCTTCGAAGAATTTTTCCATTTGCGGACGTGACATGCCCAGTAAATTCACTTTCTCCACAGTATTTTGCTGCGTCGGAGCGGATGGAGATTGTTGCTGTGCATCAGAAACAGCTGATGTAGCGACTACTTCAGTACTCATGTGTAATTACCTAAACCATGTCTAAAGATCAAAGGAGAAGCTCAGTTATTGAGCAAAGAATTATTCAGAGAATAAAAAAACCAGACAAGCAGTATACCACTTATCTGGTTTGAATACTTCGAATTAACGAGTACGTGGAGCGATCTCAGTTTGAGCGAAGAAGTAGTTAACTTCACGATCAGCAGATGCTACAGAGTCAGAACCGTGAGCAGCGTTTTCGTCGATGCTTACAGCGAAGTCTGCACGGATAGTACCAGGAGCAGCTTCTTTAGGGTTAGTTGCGCCAAGGATTTCACGGTGAGCAAGAACTGCGTTTTCGCCTTCAAGAACTGAAACTACAACTGGACCAGAAGTCATGAATGCAACTAGGTCACCAAAGAAACCACGTTCTTTGTGCTCAGCGTAGAAGCCTTCAGCTTCAGCTTGAGTCAAGTGTTTCATTTTAGTTGCAACGATTTGAAGACCAGCTTTTTCGAAACGAGCAAAGATGTCGCCGATGTGGTTTTTAGCAACTGCATCTGGTTTAACGATAGATAAAGTACGTTCAATAGCCATGAGAGGCTCCTTAAGTCAATTTGACGTGAAAAATTTGCCGCATTATACCGAATAATGCGCTATTTTCTGCTTTTGCTATACAAAAAAATTGCTTTTTTCGATGTAGGGATTAACTTGCCTCATCAATCCAGGCCATCTGAATTCCCTCAAGCAGACCTTCAGTCGACTTTTCTGGGTCATCAGTGAAATTTGGCAATGCACATACCCATGCATGTAGGTCAGTAAAGCGAATCCATTGCGGATCAACATCAGGGTGAGCTTCATACAGCTCAATTGCGATATCAATGGTATCTGTCCAGCGTAAACCCATGGGTCTTCCTAACATCGTCTATAGAATGATGGCTTACTTTAACAAATTTCAGCAATTGGACGTGATAAACCCTTTTAATTTTTTTATTACCAGATTTTGCAATTGAGATCTCCACATCAAACTATAAAACCAAACCAAAAAGAGGTGCACAGAGAATAATAACAGCACCGATGGCAGCGCCTATTGCAGCACCGACTGCGACATCACTGGGGTAATGCAAACCTAAGATCATGCGGGATAATGCCACCAATAAGCTAAAAGGCAACATTAACACCAACAGCATGGGTTGAATATAGCCCAGCACTGTTGTTGCCATGACCGCATGTAGAGTATGCCCCGATGGAAAGCTAAAATGATCTAGAGGGCGTTCACCTAAGCGAATCACTTGATGCACTTGGTACGGTCTTGGGCGCACAGTTTTCTTTTTGAGGAGTTTATAGATCGAGGTGCCGACTGAACCACCCAGTAATACATAGATGATTTGTACACTGTAGGAGATACCCTGCACGATCCAAACCGTCGCCAACATGACATACCAAAACACACCATCACCAAGTCGACTCACCATTTTAAATATGTCAGCGACAACTTGTTGATGCGAAAAATGATTGAGATAAATACAGCCTTTTAAATCGAGATGCAGCATTCTTGTTTTTGCATTTTTAAAATTCATCGCTAATCTCCTATCTACAGTCAAAGCCTGACTGTGTTGGGGTTGAGCTAGATTTGTGTTGTTATTTTTACAAGTTGAGATCTGTATTTGACTCAGCTTAAGTTATATTTTTGACAGTGCAATGATGCTTTGATGACAGTTCGATGAATATTAATTTTTGAAGATGCTCAACTTTTCTATACAACCAATAGCGCTAGCTCCATTGGCTCATCATGGCTTGATCCACCACGCGATATAGCGCGTGCTCAAATTGCTGTACAGGATATTGCCAACCAATTTTAGCTGCGTCTTTTGCCGCTTCGATGCCCATCGTTTTTAATTTGGCGCGTTGCGGCAATTGTTGCATAAGACGAATAAATTCATCGGTTCGAGATAAATGACATAACCATCCCGTTTGCTGATTTCTCACGTACAGTTGGGCACATGCGGCATTATATGCAATCACCGGCAATCCGCTAGCCATCGCCTCCAAAACCACATTACCAAAGGTCTCAACCTGACTTGCGAAAACAAAAACATCCGCACTGGCATAGGCTTCCGATAAAGCCTGACCACTTAAACTTCCCATAAAAATAACATCTAGGGATTTTGCCAGTTGCATTAATCGTTCAAGATCTGGCCCATCTCCCACAATGACCAATTTCGTTCGTGCATCCATGGCCAACATCGAACGATAGGCTGAAATTAAAACATCCACCTCTTTTTCAGGAGATAGCCGACCGACATAGAGCATCACGCGGGTATGTTCATCTGCTTGCCACTGTTGTCTCAGTTCTGCTCGATAATGTGAGGGAGAAAATCGACTATGGTCCACACCTCGCCCCACCACCACCAATGGACAACTAAAACCTAATCGATGCAAGGCATCCGCAGTATCTTGGCTCGGGACACAGGTGAGTTGAGTATTGTTATGAAACCATCGTAAATAATGTTGTACAGGCTTCATTAAAAACGCTAAATCAAAGAAGCGACTAAAATCATGAAAGGCCGAATGAAAACCACTGGACACAGGAATCTGTAAAGAACGCGCCAGTTGAAGCATAGCAAATCCCAAAGGTCCTTCAGTGACTATATGCACAATGTCGACTTGGGCTTTTTTTAAAGCTTTACTCAGCTTAATTAGTTGCGGCCAGCCAAATTGTAAACCTGAATATTTAGGAATCGACTGCGCTCGAACCAAACACTCTTGATCAGGTCTGAAATCATGACAACTTTCGGACTGTTCAGGACGTATTAAAAAAATGGAGTGGCCTTGTTGCTGCAAGCCTTTACACAACTGCAATAAAGAATGTGCAACACCATTAATTTCTGGCGCCCACGTATCTGTAACAATGGCGATTTTTAGACCTGGACGGATTAAAGTTGAGACCGTTTGCACATCCATTCGTGATTGCATATGCTTAAATTGGAATTGAAAGCGTGCAGGTTCATCCTGCATACGCCCTAAATTGATAGCCGATTCTGTCATGATCTTACATGCTTCTTATAAATGTATATCCACAGTTTAAGCAGCAGTTTTTTGCATTTTGATGATTATTTGATGACAGTTTATTGAAAGAAATTATCTTATTTCATCTACAAAATCATGATTTATCCGTAATTTTTAATCACTTTTAAAATCGTCTGACCCACACGAGAAGTGATTTGCATATCTGCGTTCATCCGCTCTAAACGCCCACTCCTACTACGAAGCCCCACACTCAAACCAGCTTGATTGACCAGATCCACATCAACCCCCACGCCATTGTCTTCAACTTCCATTATCAACGCTGAGTTTTCGTAGTAAATTCGGATCTGCACCACGGTCGCATGACTATGCTTCACAATATTGGTTAATGCTTCTTCGGCTACACGCTGTAAGGTTAAACATTCCAATGGGGTAACATCCACCTCCCATTTTGCAGGAACTGACCATTTAGCGTGTATATCGAGCTCATCAAATAACTGATTAAAACGGTGCCTAAAGGGTGCCATCCATAACAATGGGGTTTCAGGCAGTTTGGTGCCTAAACTTGAACCGCTATCAATGATATGTCGTAAATCATCTCTTAAAATTTTCAACATCGATAAAAATTGCGAATTGGTCAGATCTTTGGAACTCTGCTCAACCGATGCCATTGAACGAACCAAGGAGCCACCTAAGCCATCATGTAGCTCATGTGCAATTTGAATACGCTCTTGCAAGCGGGTATTTTCCATTTCTAACTGATAATGATTTTGTAGGGTATGCGTCAACTCTTCCTTTACTTGAGTGACCGTTGTTGCCAACGTTTGATTAAACTTTTCAATTCGTCTCACACTTTTAGTCAAGCGTAGTGCAAAAATAATCGCCACACCCAAGGTTGTTATCGGGGAAGCATATGCCGAAATCAAATCCCCTTCATTCATCATTAAGCGCCAACCGTCATGGGCACCAATTGGGACATAAATCAACAACATAATCCCTGCCAGCAACTTGGCTTCAACTTGTCCTGATTTATAAGCAATCCACGAAAATGTCAGGCAATTCAGCATATAGCAAGCATAGCCCACCATAAAACTCAAATCTAAGACAGGTTATACCAAAGACTGTGGTGTAAAAAAATCAAGCAACCCAATACAAAAACAGTCACCCCCATAGCTTTTTCAAGACGTGGAAATTTTCGTCCTGCAAAACGCCAAGGATAGAGACAAGTCGCTGTCGTAAAACAAAGAAAGATAAAGATATGCAAACGATAGAAATCTAGCGTTGATAGCCCCCAAAGCGTCTCGGTAGCTAAAAGTTGCCCAACGTATAGCACCCAAAGAAAACTGGTTATGGCATACCAACCAAAAGCGTTCTCTTCGCGTCGAAACAGCCAAACCAGCCCCGCAATGACCCCCAAGATAAACTCAAAAATAGTGGTGTAGCTATGCAAGCCTCGCATAGCCAACCAATGTTTTTCATACACTTTGGTATTATCGTGATAGCGGTTTAAACTAACCTCACCAAGCCCTGGATTCAGTGCATTGACGCCCACCACTCGTATCAGCACTTCATTCTGACCTTGCTTTAGGCTGTTGGGTGGAATTACCCATTGCCGAGGCATATTCCAACTTCGTGACAAAGGCTCTTGTAATGAATCATCCTGCCAAAACAGCTGACCATTCAAATACATTTGCCCTGCCATATTGATGTAACTCACCATCAAAGAAAGCGGATCTGAGCCTGCATCTTGACACGTGTATTGCCATTTCAACCGATACCAAGCTGTGCCAGAATAATTATCCCAACGATCTTTCCAACGATCTGGTAACTTTTCTATCGTTTGCCAATGCTCATGCCCGGTCAATTCTCCGCTTGGCATCTGCGCCTGAGCGACTTCTTGACTGACTAATTTTGACTGACATGATTGGGCAATAGCTTGTGGACTTAGCCCAATTGCACCAAATACAAGACAAAGAACGGTAAATTTCAGCTTTAAAGGTTTAATTAGAGAAATGAGGACATTTAAAAATGTCAGACGTGTTTGAACGCAATACGCCAAGCACATCGAACCTTTTTTCCGACATGCGCAACTTGGAGCATTTGAATGATAGCGATTCAATACTGACCTTCCCCGTTAGCCGAAATAAAATGGCTAAAATAAAAACAAGATCACATATTAAACCTATGAACTCTAATAAGAAAAACTTTTTCTGAATTATTTATTCTTAACGCTATATCGATATTTTAACATCTCGAATACTCAAGACATTCACATCCAACTTTATATTTGCAACAGAGAATGGAGCTACTTAGATTGAAGCTAGAGACTCACATTAATATCTATACTCAAGCTTCAATCTAGCGACATGAACTTAGCACTCTGCATATAATCACCTTAACCATGAAATAAAATCACTCGCTAAGCCTCTCAAAACACCATATTTACAAAGACTGTATCGCGGTAGATTCCTGCAGGTGTCGTTGCATTCACTCGCTCCACCAAACGCACAGCAATCACATAGTTATTTTTGCCAGCGCCTTGCTCTGTAGAAACATTCCACAGATTTTCCATCGCACCTGAAACAGTCATTCGTGTTTTGAGCTTAATCGGGCCATTCGTCACAAAACTACTGCCCGAAGTATCCTGCAAATTACGGCTATTAAAGCGTATGCGGTATTTACCGGAACAATCGACACTAAATGAACTCGCCGCTTGACTATTATAGTAATTCGCCAAGCGCATATTGGTTTCACTGATTCGTCCCATTTCACAACGACTCGGTGCAGCAAATGTTATTGAACTAAATAACGCTGCTGAGATGAGTAAAATACTTTTCATTGGAAATACTCCTTTATTTACACTGCAATGTAATTAATTCAGGAGTTTGGTTTTCTACCTTTTTCGGCACTGTTAATGCTGTTTGGCAAGATCGACCACCACTGGTCCTCACCGTCAACTTGTAGTAACCTTCAACCAAACCATATAACATTACCGTGCCATCTGAACCCACTGGATAAACATCAGCTTCTGGGGTATCAATTGCAACTTCACTTCCTGCAACAAATTGATGACCTTGTTCATCCAATATTTTGACCAATATTTGTTGTGTATCAAATACTGAAAAATTAATGTTATAACCACGCTGTCTTAATGCGACTAAACGATGTGCAGCATTTGGAACTTTGCTTTCGATCGGTAATTGATTTTCATCAAATGAAATATCGTAATTAATATAAGGAACAATATCGTGTACAAAGGCATAGCCTTTTTTATTGGTTTTCGCGACTGGAGACATTGATCGCATGACATCAATATCTTCACGACCACCCACATTCACTAAAGCAAAAGCATTATCGACAAAACTGGTCAATGCGTATTGACCACCCAACCACACCATAGCGCCACGGTAGCCAACCTGTGTTGTTGAATCATTTTCACTATAGAGATGACTCAAGGTTAAATCACCTACATCAGTGGACAAACCACCATAGGCATTTAATACCGTTTCATCATTACGATAATCCACACCGAGCGCATAATTTGCACCATATTCACCAAATGCATTTTGGATGAAACGTACACCGCCGGATTTATTGGTACCTGCATCAGCCTGAATACGTTTACCACCACCAAAATTATAAGAAAATGTAATAAAGGCACCTGAGTCATCGCTATCACCAAATTCTTTAAAATAATTGGCGGTATACATTAAATTCTGTGTGATTTCGCGACTCACACCCACTGTTAGCATTTTGCGATCCTCTAATTCAAATAAAGGATCACTAGATTCATACTGGGTTTGTTCGATATAGTTCAGGTTTAAATTTTGAAAGAATGGAAAATTAGCAAAACTTAAATACGCCATATTTTCAAATTTTGGAAAAATATGATTATCTTCATAACCCAACGCCCGATAATCATTTGTAGCGTAACGAGAACTCACACCAAAATTGAGTTTCCCGAAATTACGACTGATAGCCAAACCAGCAGAATAGCCATCGTCGTCATCGGTTTTACTGCCTAAAAAAATACTGTCTAAAACAAACCATCGATTGACCGCTTGCGTCCATAGCAGTCCTGCATTTTTTACTTTGTCACTATAGGTAGCACTTGCACCTAAAGTGGTACGACTGGTGACACCTCTACGCCAATAGGCTGAACTAAAAAAATCGCGATAATCGCTATTTTCTTCGTCATAACTGAAGCGTAGTTTCCCTAATGATATGTTGTAATCATTTAAATCTTCTTTAAGCAATTTACTACTAATTAACACCGGGAAGCTTCGAACTGTGGTATTCCCCAATACATCTTGTACAACCATTTGCGCTGTACCCGCACTTTCAATATTGGCACCTGTTTGTAAGTTATAATCTCCAGGTGAAATCTTTTTCTGATAAATATTTACGCCATCAATATATAAATCAACAGTCGAAGGTAAAACCGCACTACCTTTTAGACTTGGAATATTCCAATACACGAAATCTGGACGTGATGTATAGTCTGTACCAAAACTCAAACCACCAAATCGCACACCATGAATTAATGCACTATATGCAGAGGTCGTATCACCAATAACCAGTTTGGTCGCACTTTTAGAAAAATCAAACTCAAGACTACTATTTAACCTGACGAATTTTTCTTCACGATAATCATCACCTTTATTATTTCGATAAAAGGCATTATTTCTTAAAATCCAATTGTCTTTAAACACGCCCAGTTCAGGTAGCACACCAAAATTATTATGTTGAGTATTATTTTCAAAATGCATTTCATAATTAAGAAATGCACCAAAATTTGCAGGCATCGGCTGGCTGATTAAGGTATCAGTTTCTAGCCCAAAGAAATATTTTGATGGAAGATTAATTTTGACGGCTTGCAATTGAGGATCAAATCCAGACTGAATATCTTGATCCGTTACCAAACAAAATGAATTTTTAGTTGCATGTCGTTTCAGAATTTCTACTTTGATTTGCAGCTTATCAAGATCTGCGCACTCTATATAAAACTTGTTATTTTCAGTCAGTAATAATACTTCGCTCTTGCGGTCTACTTCGTTTACCCAAATACTGGTTGGAAATAAATCATCAGGCATATCAACGGCTTCTGCATGAGCAGAATTAGCACATAAAATACAATATAGAAGCAATGTAATTCTGTTCATAGCCACTACTCAACTAAATTAAACTCCAAAGGAGTGTCACCTTTATCTGTTTCCACAACGACTTTATAATTACTAGCGCCTTGTAAAGAAACATTCCCGATGTCGTATTGGTTTTTACCTAATGCCAATAAATATTTCATATCGGAAGATTCAGCGACTGTTTTCTTGCTTTTATCGATGACATAAAGTTTTTGGATTTGAATGTGTGATTTTGCTAAATTTTCAACCTGAATAATGGTGCGACCATTCATTTTTTTGGCAATAAATTTTAAATAAGCGGGTTCTTGTTTGCCGACAAAAAATGGCACATTAATACTTAATAACAGTGCAATTTTCGATTCAGAGTTCGTCACTTGAGGTAGCTCAGTATAAATAATACGCCATGCTTCTTCTTGTTGTAGATTCATACTCTCTACAGATTGAGTAAAACCCACACGAACCATTTGTTTTGAGTTTGGTTTTAGAATGAAATTTTTCGGATTGATAATAATATTGGATTCAGGTGAAAGAATATCTTCACCTGCAGCATTTTGAGTCCATTTAAATGCTTGAGCTTCAAAAATACGTGGTGTCTCATCATCCCCTTTCGATTCCAAAGTAAATGTCGCACTGCGTTGTTTAGATTTATCGGTTAAATATAACTGCACAGGGCTAATTGAAATTCCTGCAAATATTTGAGGACTCAATAAGCAAGTTATTAAACTAAATGAAACGACTTTGAATAAACTTTTCATATACCCACCCCAGTACATTTAAATATTATTATCAATTCAAAATAAAAAGAAGTTGACCCTAACTGTGTAGAATCAACTCCCGAAATTTGGATTAGTAAGCTACTTTGATATATAAAGTATCTTTGTATGTACCAGCACGTTGAGTACCTGAAATTGTATTTTTTGGAGCTACAGATACAGCAAAGTTATCAACGCTCATACCAGCTACAGGTGTAGAACCGATTGGATAATTCACACCACCTTTTGAAGTCGTGATTTTTGTAAATACTTTATCACTAGTGGTTTCATGTTTTACAAAAGTATCTGCACTTGAACCCGCGTTTAGCGTAGATAGATTTAATGTATATGGAGTGTTCGTTGTAACTGTAAAGCCACTAGCACCCGTATAACTGTCTTCAACGAGTTTGATGTCTTTACCTACCAAAAGCTCACATGCTTTCAGAATCTGTAACTCGATGTCGATTTCGCCTTCACACGGCGCACCGCCACATTGTTTAGATTCTTTTTTACCACCAGCGATTGCAGATGTTGCTGGAAGTGCTACGAACAATGTTGCAGATAGTACTGCGGTTAAAATTTTAGATGTAGACATTTCACTTCTCCATTCTCATATGAGATTTATTAGTATGTGCATCAAAGGATATTTATTAAGAAAAACTAATTAATCTTACTTTCCCTAGGTGCTGATTCATTCTTAATCATGTTGAGAAAAAAAGAACCTAATATGGAAATTTCACACGAATAATCATGTAATATTATTTTTTACAAATATTTAAATTATGTGGTTGTAATATATTAAATATTTTTAATTTTTATATTTTTATTTAATTTTTCTCTTTATCCCAAATTTTGGGGATTTTTTTCATATCCCTATTTTTTGGTATATTATATCTTATTGTTTTTATTAAATTTAGTAACTTTAAAAATAATATAGGCTGTTACATATTTCACCAAATATTTGTGAAATAGTTCAAAATAATTTTCAAACAAAACAATACTACGTGAATATTCAACTATATTAATAGTAAAGACCGATTAAATTTAAATTTTAAATAGAATCTTAAATATATAATCACTACTTTCAGGTATGTCTTTTGAAACGCAATACAAGAATTACGTCACCAAATACTGAGCCTTTGTATTAAATTACAGGTTTTGAAACACGCCTTAGTTTCCAATGTTAAGCTTTTGTAAAACATATTTTCTTTCTTTAAATTTCAGTTTTTGTTTTTCATAATTTTTAGAATCTAATTTATTACGTGAATTATCACGTATATTAAAATTCCCCCCTGTCTTTCAACACTCATTTTACTTTGCTTTTTTATTCAAAATACGGACTACCTTCTTTAAAACTGCCTAAATTCTTCTTTAGAAAATTCTATAAATAAAAAAAGCCCCAAGTTATGGGGCTTTTTAAAAAATTTAACTTACTCACTGACTGGATAAAGCAATCCTTGATCGACTCGAAAGATTTGACCTGATCCAAAGTCGATCTGCTGCAGCTCTCCTTTTAATTTTGGGAAGCCAGCAATTTTCTCCAATTGCGGTGAGCGTTGAAAATTCTTCGTTTTAGGATTGTACATCCAATAAATAAATCGCTTATCTTCTATTTTTCGACCATCAGAGGTATCCGAAAGTACAACATCATAGTATCCATCAAAGTTTACATCTAAGAATCCCATACTATTCCCAAAAGCATTAAAGCCTTGTAATGACTGTAGTACTTTGCCATTTGATTTATTAATCACATCTACGCGTTTTAGTGACTTCCCATAAGGTTGGTCTGCAGATTGCACCCCATAAAACTTAAACAGCAGGATAGGTTTATCTGCAGCTTTAAACGCAGGTTCAAACTGTAGATAACTTGTAGATGGTGGTGCCGTTTGTTCCGTCAGTTCAGCTTTAAACGAGCCTGTATTTGCATTCAAGGTTCCTGCCAATCGATAAGCTGTTGCAGCACTTTGTTCAGTCACAACATTAACTGAATTCAAGTCAATAAAATCAGCTTTTTGAGTCCCTTTAAAGTTAATTTGTTTGGGCTCTTGCAGATCAGTCAAAGTCCCGTGCGGATTCCATATACCAGCATACAAATCTAAGAAATAGCGCCCCTCAGTCGAGCGAAGCATCCGCTGCATGGATATGCGAACATCAGGTAAAGGCTTTAACTCAGGCAGTGTTATATCTGCCTCTTGTGCAAAACTCACCACTGGTAGACAAAGAGCGAGTAAAAGAGAGATTTTTGATATTTTCATTGCAATTACACACTCCATGCAGCATGAATAATGCCTACTCTATCACAACCTAAATTCAACACAGATGACACAAATATAGGAGTTTTGAAACCACCTACAACTCAAATCATCAGATTAAATTGGAGTCGCTTTTAAAGCCCAAGTTTCCAAATCTAATGAAATACATTTCAAACCAATATTAAATTGAATACATAGATCTTTCAGCAATTCAAACTGATCTACCTTATGATCAATGACTGGTTTCACAAGCTCTTGCTTTCTTCTAAGATCAATATATGCATTTTTCCCAACATATACTTCAACAAAGGCTTCTTCAGGCAATTTTAATGTATAAATTGGACGCGTTTGCAATTGGACTCTTTGCCAAAGTTGGTCATTGATATATGCATGTGTTTTTGTAGAAAAGTGATACCCGAATTGAGCATCGCTAATATTCTTTACAATACGACTTCCTCTTCGTATGCCCATTCCTGCATTTTATAAAGCAAACCATGCTTTATTAAAACTTCTTCATTATCCCAATTTAAAATATTTGAATTTCCTACCGACATTAATTTTTCAACACTTGCCACATTGGCCTGCTTCGGCGCTGTTTTTAAATATCTCAATTCTCCTTTTGTTGAAGGAATAATAAATTGATCACCATCTTCAAGGCCTGCTTTGCATGTGTCTATTCCGATCACGACACCTTTTTTAACTATCCCCATAATGTGGCCAGATGAGTAGATTTAAAGCAGTTCTAGTCAAACTTAAAATCACATATTTTCTAGAAAACTGATTTCGGAATGCCCTACTGCTACCGATGTCGGTACATCCAAATTATAAAAACCAAAACCAGTGCATTCAAATGGGTCATTAAAATCTTCTAAATGTGAAAACCTAGAGATTTTGTTTTTAAAATCGTTAAAGCAGCTTCAAAACTCACATATTTATATAAAATCATTATTCTAACCCACGCTAATATTGGGTTCCTTGTAGCATAAAACTCAAAAGATAATTAAATAAATTCTTTTCTTTGCTTACGATTTTGTTCGCTTGGATCCAAAGTATGAACGAGTACAAAACATTGTTTTGTACGAAGTACAACGAGGCAGCACACTGTTTTGAGTGACGCGTAAGGAATGAGAGCACTACTTTTCTATTTTTAAGGCAAGTAACTTTAGATATTAAAAAACCCACTCAAAATGAGTGGGTCTTCGCATTCAAATCAATTGATTCAAGAAATTAGTTTTTCTCTTTATCAACGATTTTGTTCGCTTGGATCCAAGGTACGCAAAAATAGAAAAGTATGCTTTTCTATTTTTAAGGCACGTAACTTTAGATATTAAAAAACCCACTCAAAATGAGTGGGTCTTCGTATTCAAATCAATTGATTCAAGAAATTAGTTTTTCTCTTTATCAACGATTTTGTTCGCTTGGATCCAAGGCATCATCGCACGTAACTTGTTACCAGTTACTTCGATACCATGCGCCGCGTTTTGACGACGACGAGCAGTCATAGAAGGATAGTTCAACGCACCTTCTTGGATGAACATCTTCGCGTATTCACCAGATTGAATACGTTTAAGCGCATTACGCATCGCTTCACGAGACTGTTCGTTAATCACTTCAACGCCAGTTACGTATTCACCATATTCAGCATTATTTGATACTGAGTAGTTCATGTCCGCGATACCGCCTTCGAACATTAAGTCAACGATCAATTTAAGTTCGTGTAGACATTCGAAGTAAGCCATTTCTGGTGCATAACCAGCTTCAACCAAAGTTTCGAAGCCCATTTTAACCAATTCAACAGCACCACCACAAAGAACTGCTTGCTCACCGAAAAGGTCAGTTTCAGTTTCTTCACGGAATGAAGTTTCGATAATACCAGTACGGCCACCACCAACACCTGAAGCGTAAGAAAGCGCAACGTTACGTGCATTACCAGAAGCATCTTGGTGAACAGCGATAAGATCAGGTACACCTGAACCACGTTGGAATTCTGAACGTACAGTATGACCAGGCGCTTTTGGAGCAACCATGATTACGTCAAGGTCAGCACGTGGAACAACTTGGTTATAAAGAACAGAGAAACCATGAGCAAATGCTAGCGTTGCACCTTGCTTGATGTTTGGCTCAATTACGTCACGGTAAAGTTGTGATTGGAACTCATCTGGAGTCAAAATCATAACTAAGTCAGCTTGAGCTACAGCAGCAGGAACTTCTGAAACTTTAAGACCAGCATTTTCAGCTTTTTTCCAAGAAGTAGAACCAGCACGTAGACCTACAGTTACATCAACGCCTGAATCCTTAAGGTTAAGCGCATGAGCATGGCCTTGTGAACCATAACCAATGATTGCTACTTTTTTGCCTTGGATGATAGATAAGTCTGTGTCTTTATCGTAAAAAATTTGCATTGCTGTCTCCGCTAAAATGCTTTCGTTTCCTTTAACTTGATACCGTGATTCTGTTTGATTATTCACGTTTCAAGTACCTCACCCATAGGAGTGAGGTGAATATATAAAATTAGATAGTTAAAACTTTTTCGCCACGTGCGATACCTGAAACACCTGAACGTACAACTTCTAGAATTGTATTTTCAGCTAAGGCATCAATAAAACCATCTATCTTTTCAGTTGTACCTGCGATTTGAATGGTATATGTCGTTGGTGTTACGTCTACAATTTGTCCACGGAAAATATCCGCAGTACGTTTAATTTCTGCGCGCGCTGAACCAAGTGCTTTGACTTTAATTAACATCAATTCACGCTCAATATGAGCACCTTCAGACAAATCAACAACTTTAACAACTTCGACAAGCTTGTTGAGTTGTTTGGTGATTTGTTCAATTTTATGCTCATCGCCATACGTGGTTAAAGTCAAACGCGAAAGCGTCGGATCTTCTGTTGGCGCTACGTTTAATGTCTCAATGTTATAACCACGCTGAGAGAATAAACCTACCAAACGTGAAAGCGCACCTGCTTCGTTTTCTACAAGTACAGAGATAATATGTCTCATTGTGTGCGCTCTCCTTTGCCTAACCACATATCTTTCATTGACTGGCCAGCAACCAACATTGGATATACATGCTCTGAACGGTCAACCATCACGTTAATAAACACGCACTTGTCATTGATCGCCATCGCTTCAGCAAGCTTCGACTCGAGTTCATCTGCATGGTCAATTTGAATACCCACATGACCATACGCTTCCATTAATTTAGGGAAGTCAGGAAGTGACTCAACATACGAGCTTGAGTGACGACCTTCGTAGTTCATGTCTTGCCATTGCTTAACCATACCTAATGCACGGTTATTCAAGCATAGAATTTTTACATTCAAGCCATATTGCTTACATGTAGATAGTTCTTGGATACACATCTGAATCGATGCTTCGCCAGTAATACACACTACTTGTTGATCTGGGAAGGCAAGTTTAGCTGCCATAGCATATGGCAAACCTACACCCATGGTTCCTAGACCACCTGAGTTGATCCATTGACGTGGACGTGTGTATTTGTAGTAAAGCGCACCAAACATTTGGTGTTGACCAACGTCTGAAGTAATGATGGCTTGACTATTGGTAATTTTATCCAACGCTTCAACAACTTGCTGTGGCTTCATCGAACCATCAGTTGGTTTGTCATAGTTCAAACCATGAACTTGGCGCCATTCATTGATTTGTTTCCACCAAGCCCCGATATCTTCAGGATTTGGTTTAGACACATTCAATTGTTTTAATTGCGCCAACATTTCAGTCAATACAGGCTCTACTGCACCCACAATTGGGATGTGCGCCATAATTGTTTTTGAAATCGTTGCTGGGTCAATATCAATATGAATGACTTTCGCATTTGGACAGAATTTCGCTGGGTTATTGGTTACACGGTCATCGAAGCGCGCACCTACACACAAAATCACATCTGCATTGTGCATCGTCATATTGGCTTCATAAGTACCATGCATACCCAACATACCAATGAATTGTTCATCATTGCCCGGATACGCACCAAGACCCATTAAAGTACTGGTTACTGGATAACCCAATAAATGTGCAAGTTCTGTCAACTGTGCAGAAGCGTTGCCTTGAACCACACCACCGCCTGAATAAATAATTGGGCGTTTAGCATGAATCAATTCATCAATTGCTTTACGAATTTGACCTGAGTGACCACGATGCGGCGGTTGATACGAACGCATTTTCACTTTTTCAGGATATTCGTAAGCAAATTTCTCTGCTGGATTCGTCGCATCCTTTGGAATATCAACAACAACAGGACCCGGACGGCCACTTGAAGCGATATAAAATGCCTTCTTAATAATCGAAGGGATTTCGCTTGCATGACGTACTTGGAAGCTGTGTTTTACGATTGGGCGCGAAATACCGACCATATCCGTTTCTTGGAACGCATCCTCACCGATAAGATGGCTTGCAACCTGACCTGACAAAATCACCATTGGGATTGAGTCCATATAGGCAGTTGCAATTGGAGTTACGGTATTTGTTGCACCCGGACCAGATGTCACCAGTACGACACCTGTTTTACCTGTGACACGTGAGTAAGCATCAGCCATATGACCAGCAGCTTGCTCGTGGCGCACTAGGTAATGATTGATTTTTTCTTGTTGAAATAGCGCATCATAAATATGCAGTACTGCGCCGCCTGGGTATCCAAAAACATGTTCAACGCCTTCGTCCGCTAAAGCGCGAACAAGCATTTCACCACCAGATAAAAGTTCCAACGTGATTCACCCTAATCTTTTTTCACGCACAAATGGAGGGCATTTGTCGTGGTTAATTCATTAACTGTGTGCTCTGTTATAGCACACAAATTTCATAGTTTTCATAGCAATAAGAAAAAAATCTGACCTGCTTGCTGTTTGAGCAATATGGGGTCTAAAACATGTTGGGATAAACATATTTTGTTGGCTTTGTTCAACCTCTCGGCTAGAGAAGAAGTCCATTGCTAAAATGCACTCATTCGAAGGGTGATCGATCTAAGGCATATAAAACTAAAGACAGCATTTTTGTAGTTTCAACCATTAAAGTCAAGTTTAAAAATGGGCTTTTTTCTGATTACTTACAGACCGTTTGTTTTTTAAGCACACTCCCGTTCTTTGCATTCTTTGTAGTTTGTTTATTTATAACCAGTTAGCATGCATTTAATAAAATACTTTTATAAATCTAATAAATAAATTAAATGAATTGCTGTGGGTTTTTAATTCAATTGCCTCACTTTCAACTTAAGGCATGGATCAAATGATAAAAACACAATATTTTGATTGCTTATTAATTCCACAATTCATCATTCACAAAGTTATTCATCCCACACGATGCCCCTTTTATCCTTTGTGCTAAAAAATGCATAGATTCTACTGTCAAAAAAGCGCAAAATTTTCAGCATAATTTTGCATGATCACTCTAACTTTGGGACTGAATTTATGATGAAGACGACGATTGCTCGCACTGCCTGTATTTTATCTAGCATGGCATTTTGCCTGACCAGTTTGGACCTTTCAGCGAAAGAATATTACAAGTGGGTGGATGCAAAAGGTTCAACGCATTACACCACCACGCCACCGCCAAAAAATGCGCAGCGTAAAGGTAAAGTGAATACCTATGGTGCAACAACGACTACGCAATCAATTCCAGCAAAAAACCAAGAAGAGGTTTCACGTGAAGCCGAACAGTCGAATGAACAAAATGAGCAACTGGCGGAACAACAACGCGAAGCCAATGCAGCGCTCCGCCAAGGTCAAGCCGTAGCCTCCGCACCACAATAATTTACGCCAAAGCCTTCAATTTTGACTTAAATTATTTACATCTACACAGCATCGCAAAATTCACTCTAGGCGTATTTTGCGCTATGCTGTAGCACAAACTTTTTAACCGTTATTTCTATTTACGTTTATGACTACTCACATTGACCCTGAATATCAAGCCAGTGCGATTGAACCTACAGTCCAACAAGACTGGGAAAATCGCAAAGCCTTTAAAGTTGCCGACCAAGTAGAAGGACCACGTCGTTATATCCTCTCTATGTTTCCTTATCCAAGTGGCAAACTGCATATGGGTCATGTGCGTAACTATACGATTGGTGACGTGATCAGCCGTTTCCACCGCTTACAAGGTGAAACTGTGCTACAACCCATGGGTTGGGATGCTTTCGGCCTACCTGCTGAAAATGCGGCGATTGCCCATCAAGTCGCTCCTGCAAAATGGACTTTTGAAAACATTGATTACATGCGTAATCAGCTTAAAAAGTTAGGTCTTTCTGTAGATTGGGATCGTGAATTTGCAACTTGCACACCTGAATACTACCGTTGGGAACAATGGTTATTCGTTCAGCTTTATAAAAAAGGTTTAATTTACCGTAAGCTTTCAACAGTGAACTGGGACCCTGTAGACCAAACTGTTTTAGCAAACGAACAAGTTGAAAATGGTCGTGGCTGGCGTTCTGGTGCATTGGTCGAAAAACGTGATATTCCAATGTACTACTTCCGCATCACTGACTATGCGCAAGAATTACTTGACGATTTAGAAACATTAAAAGACGGCTGGCCACAGCAAGTTTTAACCATGCAACGTAACTGGATTGGTCGCTCACAGGGTATGGAAATTACCTTCCCTTCAGCGAATCCAGACGTTTATGCAGATGGTTTAACTGTATTTACCACTCGTGCTGACACACTCATGGGTGTGACTTATGTTGCGGTTGCAGCAGAACATCCGATGGCACTTAAAGCTGCGGAAAGCAATCCTGAGCTTGCTGCATTTATCGAAGAGTGCCGTATGGGTTCTGTTGCAGAAGCTGATCTTGCGACTGCTGAAAAGAAAGGCATGGCAACTGGTCTTTCTGTGAAGCACCCAGTTACAGGTGAAGAAGTTCCTGTTTGGATCGCAAACTACGTCTTGATGTCTTACGGTTCAGGTGCGGTGATGGCAGTGCCTTCACACGATGAACGTGACTTCGAATTTGCCAACAAATATGGCTTAACCATCAAGCAAGTGATTGATGCCAAAGGTGCAGACGATGCATACTTTGACGCAACCACTTGGCAAGAATGGTACGGTTCTAAAGAAGGCAAACTGGTGAATTCAGGCGAATTTGACGGTTTAGATTTCCAAGGCGCATTCGATGCATTCCTTGCAAAACTTGAGCCTCAAAAGCTTGCAAATGTAAAAGTTCAATTCCGTTTACGTGACTGGGGTGTTTCTCGTCAGCGTTATTGGGGTTGTCCAATTCCTATGATCAACTGTGAAAAATGTGGTCAGGTTCCAGTACCTGAAGAACAACTTCCAGTTGTATTGCCAACGGACGTGGTTCCAGACGGTTCAGGCAATCCACTCAACAAAATGCCTGAGTTCTATGAAACCACTTGCCCATGCTGTGGTGGCGATGCTCGTCGTGAAACAGATACTTTGGATACCTTTGTAGAATCATCTTGGTACTATGCACGCTATGCATCTCCAGATTTCACTGACGGTATGGTGAAACCTGAAGCGGGTCAAACTTGGTTACCTGTGAACCAATACATCGGTGGTGTTGAACACGCAATTCTTCATTTACTTTATGCACGCTTCTTCCACAAATTGATGCGTGATGAAGGCGTCGTTCAAGGTAACGAACCATTCACTAACCTTTTAACACAAGGTATGGTGCTTGCGGATACTTACTACCGTGAAGCTGATTCAGGTAAGAAGACTTGGTTTAACCCTGCTGACATCGATTTAGAACGTGATGAAAAAGGCCGTATCATTTCTGCGAAATATCAAGGTGATGGTCAAGATGTCGTGGTTGGCGGTCAAGAAAAAATGTCGAAATCGAAAAACAACGGTATCGACCCGCAAGCGATTATTGATCAATACGGCGCAGATACTGCACGTGTATTCATGATGTTCGCGGCACCACCAGATCAATCACTAGAATGGTCTGACGCAGGTGTTGAAGGTGCAAACCGTTTCTTAAAACGTGTATGGCGCCTAGCATCTGGTTTCCTTGAACAAGGCAACTCTGCTGCAAACATCGACAAAGCGACACTATCTACCGCCGCACAAGACTTGCGTCGTAAAACACACGAAACCATTCAAAAAGTGGGTGATGACATTGCACGTCGTCACGCCTTCAACACCGCAATTGCTGCGATGATGGAACTTTTGAATGCAAACAATAAGTTTGAAGCCAAAGATGACAATGACGTTGCCGTTGCACGTGAATCAATCATTACCCTTCTAACTTTACTTGCTCCTTTTGCACCACATTTAAGCCAAACCTTATTGGCTGAGTTTGGTATCGAATTAACATCAGCACGCTTCCCTGCGGTAGATGAATCTGCGCTGACTCGCAATACACAAACGATTGTAGTGCAAGTGAACGGTAAACTTCGTGGCAAATTAGAAGTGTCTGTCGATGCCTCTAAAGATGACATTCTGGCGCAAGCAAAAGCATTACCTGAAGTTCAGCAATTCTTGACTGGTCCAACCAAGAAAGAGATTGTTGTGCCGAATAAATTAGTGAATTTGGTGGTTTAATTTAATCCCCCTAAATCCCCCTTTATAAAAGGGGGACTTCCCGCTCCCAACAAAAAATCGGATCTCCTCCCTTTTTTAAAGGGAGGTCGGGAGGGATTAAAAAACAATTCCCAAACAAAGCCCGTTGCCAGTCAACGGGCTTTGACTTTACAATCCACACAGGATTTCAACATTATCCCTTCGGGAAACAGAGGACACTTTATGCACTTGGTTCAACGTGTTGCTGCAATTGTATTAACTATGGGCCTGAGCGCAGGCATGGTCGGTTGTGGTTTTCATTTAAAAGGCACCAACCCTGCTGCTGTACCTGTAGCCTATTCCAATATGCGATTGGCACTTCCTGAAGATACGGATGACTTACATGAAAAGTTAGCGATTTATTTAGGTTCTGCGGGTGTGCAACTGAGTAATAATCAAAATGCCTATGTCTTACATGTGTTGGATTACACTCCACGTCGTTTAGAACTCAATGGTAAATTGGTTGAAACTTTACTGCGCTTGAACGTGACGTTCCAAATTGAAGATGCTCAAGGCAATCCTGTAACTGAACCCCGTACATTGATGGCAACACGTAGCTACCAATACGACGTTGCAACCGTGAACACCGATGACCAAGAAGAAAAATATTTAAAACAAGTGATTATTGATGACATTGCACAACAGATCGTGCGCCAAATTTCATCAAACCGCTTACCGAAAGCAAACCCACTAACTGCACCAACCAAAGCTGAGTAATTTTGATTTATGAAACTTGACTATCTTCAGGCATTAAAACGTGTAGATGAAGCGCAAGGTGCCTGGGTGCTACATGGTCAAGAGCCATTACTTGAACAAAATCTCCTGGATGCATTTCGTAAGAGTTGGAGCGCTAGAGAAATCGAGCGTCAACGGTATGACATTAGCTCTGCTGCTGATTGGAAAAATGTCTTTAATGCTTTAAATAGCTTGTCATTATTTTCCAGTCAATTGGCAATTGAGGCACATGGCAGCATTAAACCCGATGCCAATGGACTAAAACTGTTAAAAAGCTATTTGCAGCAAAATGAAAGTAACTTGCTGCTCGTGGTCATGCCGAAGCAAGACAGTGCGAGTTTAAAGACCAGTTTTTTCCAAACCATTGATGCCAATGGAGTCAATGTTGCACTGACTGCAAACTACCCTAAAGATCGTCAGCAAATTTTGGCCGTTGAAGCACAAAAGCTCGGCATTAAACTCGCCAATGATGCTTGGCAATGGCTAGAACAGCATCATGAGCACAATTTACTGGCGGCAAAAAATAGTTTAATGCGTGTTGCAGATACTTTTCCTGAAGCAGAGATGATTCAGATTGATCATCTGTACTCTTGCTTACAAGATCAGTCACGCTATACCACTTACGATTTAAATGATGCCATGCTGCAAGGCAATTTGGCGCAATCAATTAAAATTTTTCAATACTTAATCGCTTCAGGCGAGCCGATGTCGCTGATTTTATGGAGTATCAGTAAGGAAATGCGTTTGCTGATGCAACTGTTTGAGCAGCCACAAAATGCCTTGCAAATCGGTATTTGGAAAACCAAAGTCGGGCTGTATCAACAAGCGTTACGCCGTTTAAATGCGAACGATTTTTTGACTTGGCCTGCCCTATTACTTCGTTTAGACGCGTCAATAAAAGGTTTAGGTCATGAAAATCCTGAGCACTTGGTACAACAAGCTATTGCCAGCTTGTGTGGGCGCAGACTCTTCTAGTCTAATGAAAAGGCTGTAATAACTTGCATTCCAGTATAAAAGAATAATTATCATTACTGTTTGTTCAAAAAGTTCACAATTTGTCCGTATTTAAATCTTATAATTCAATCATCTTTATAAACTTTTAACTGCCAATCATGCCAAAAATAAAACCAGCAAAATTGATCGTAGCCATCATCGTTGCTTTGGCAATCGCTGTCACTGCATGGCATTTCCTAAAACCTAAAGAAACTCAGCCGCAATATATTACTGCTGAAGTGAGTCGTGGTGACATTGAAAACTCTGTACTTGCAACAGGTGTACTTGAAGCAACCAAAATGGTGAGTGTTGGTGCACAGGTTTCTGGTCAGGTGAAAAAGATGTATGTGCAACTCGGTGATGAAGTGAAACAAGGTCAGCTGATTGCCCGTATTGACTCGGTACGTCAGGAAAATGAT
The DNA here is from genome assembly GCF_013418335.1 of Acinetobacter sp. YH12145. Lineage (NCBI taxonomy): Bacteria > Pseudomonadati > Pseudomonadota > Gammaproteobacteria > Moraxellales > Moraxellaceae > Acinetobacter > Acinetobacter sp. YH12145. The sequence goes on from NZ_VPCE01000006.1 coordinate 87,677, forward strand.
TTAAAAACTGCAGAAGCCAGCATCAAAAACCAACAAGCGCAATTGGCAGTTAAACAAGCAAATCTTGCAAAAGTCCAAGCTGAATATAATCGTCAACAAGCAATGTACGCTCAAGACGCGACTAGTCGTGCAGAACTTGAATCTGCGCTAGCAAGTTATAAAACTGCGCAAGCTGATATTGCAGCCATTAATGCACAAATCGAACAATCACGTTTAACTTTAGCGACTGCAAAAGAAGACTTAGGCTATACACAAATTGTTGCACCTATGGATGGAACCATCGTGGCGATTGTGACTGAAGAAGGTCAAACCGTAAATGCCAACCAAAGTGCGCCAACCATTGTGAAATTGGCAAAACTCGACACCATGACCATTAAAGCGGAAATTTCTGAAGCCGATGTGATGAAAGTCCAAGAAGGTCAAAACGTCTATTTTACAACCTTGGGCGACAGTGAAACAAAACACTATGCTACCCTGCGCCAAGTTGAACCTGCGCCAAACTCAATTAACACCGAAAGTAACAACAACACCTCTTCGTCTTCAAGTACTGCGGTTTACTACAATGCGTTATTTGATGTCCCAAATGAAGACGGTAAATTGCGTATTGATATGACTGCTCAGGTGTATATCATTTTAGATGAAGCCAAGAATGTCTTGACTGTACCTGCCGCAGCCGTTCAAACCTCGAACCGTCCACAACGTAGACGTAATAATGCATCTGCAAATGGTGAATCTGCTGATAAAAAAGCCAGCGCAGAAGCTAGATCGAACAAAGACACTCCAAACCGTCCTAAACGTTTAGAACTGACTGAAGCTGAAAAAACATTGGTCAAACAAGGTAAAGCCAGCGTTGCGATGGTTCGTGTACTACAAGCCGATGGTTCAGCTCAACCACAACAGGTATTACTCGGTTTAAATAACCGTGTGACCGCACAAGTGATCCGTGGCTTAAAACAAGGTGACAAAGTCGTGATTGCCGACGGTTCAGATACCTCTAATGATTCAGCGAAACGCAGCAACCGTGGTGGTGCTGGCGGCCCAATGAGAATGTAATCATGAGTCAACATCAAACACCTCTACTCGAGGTCAAGAATCTGACGCGTGAATTCCCTGCCGGTGAAAGCACAGTCCAGATTCTAAAAGGGGTTAATCTTGAGATTTACCCAGGTGAGCTGGTGGCGATTGTAGGTCAGTCCGGTTCTGGTAAATCTACCCTCATGAACATTTTGGGGTGTTTAGATAAGCCAACCAATGGTAGTTACAAAGTCAAGGGGCGTGAAACCCGTGAACTTGAACCAGATGAACTGGCACAGTTACGCCGTGAATATTTTGGCTTTATTTTCCAGCGCTATCACTTACTCGGTGATTTGAATGCTGCTGGTAACGTCGAAGTTCCTGCAATCTATGCCGGTACAGATGCAACCGAACGCAATGCACGTGCCAAGCAACTGCTGACTGACTTAGGACTGGGTGAAAAAACTCAAAACCGTCCGAGCCAACTCTCGGGTGGTCAGCAACAACGTGTATCGATTGCGCGTGCCCTCATGAATGGTGGTGATGTTATTCTTGCCGATGAACCCACCGGTGCATTGGATAAGAATAGTGGTATTGAAGTGATGCGGATTTTGCGCGAACTCAATGCCAAAGGTCATACCATTATTTTGGTCACGCACGACCATAATGTTGCAAAAAATGCGACTAGAATTATTGAAATTTCAGATGGTAACATCATTTCAGATCAGCCCAATGTACCTGAAACAGATGATGAACCTTTAGAAAAACAACAACTCGTTCCAAACACACAGAAAAAAACCTCAAGCTGGCGCTCTGCCGTTGACCGTTTAGGTGAAGCCTTCCGTATGGCGATTTTAGCCATGAATGCTCACCGGATGCGTACATTTTTAACCATGCTCGGGATCATTATTGGTATCGCTTCTGTGGTTTCTGTTGTGGCTCTTGGGAATGGTTCGCAAAAGCAGATTTTAGAAAATATCAGCAGTTTAGGTACCAATACCATCACGGTGTATCAAGGTCGAGGCTTTGGTGATAACTCAAGATCATCGCAAGTAAAAACATTGGTTCCAGCCGATGCGACGGCCCTTGCGGAACAACCTTATGTCGATGGCGTTAGTCCTTCAGTCAATTCATCTGTTACAGCACGTTTTAAAGATACAGAAGCGTCGACCACAGTGAATGGCGTGAGTGAAGATTTCTTCTATGTCAAAGGAATGAACTTCGCTTCGGGTCAGCCTTTTGATAAAGAAAGCGTGACTGAGCAAGCGCAAGATGTGGTGATTGATAGTAATACTAAAAATACCTTCTTTGCAGATGGCACCAACCCTGTGGGTCAAGTGATTTTATTAGGCAGTGTGCCGAGCCGTATCATTGGCGTGATCGAAGAACAAAAAAGCATGATGGGTAACTCAGATAGCCTGAATGTGTATTTGCCCTATTCAACGGTTATGAGTCGTATGCTGGGGCAGTCGAACGTACGTAGCATCATTGTTCGAGTAAAAGATGAATACCCAAGTGCCGCTGCTGAAAACGCCATATTAAACTTGTTAGTGCAACGTCATGGCGCGCAAGATGTCTTTACACAAAACTCCGATAGTATCCGTGAAACCATTCAACAAACTACTCAAACGATGACCTTGTTAGTTTCTGCTATTGCGGTGATTTCATTGATCGTAGGTGGTATCGGAGTCATGAACATTATGTTGGTTTCTGTGACTGAGCGTACTCAAGAAATTGGTGTACGTATGGCCGTGGGTGCCCGTCAAAGTGACATTCTGCAACAGTTCCTGATTGAGGCGGTGTTGGTGTGTATCTTAGGCGGTGTGCTTGGGGTTTTATTATCTTTAGGTATTGGACAATTGATTAGTCATTTTGCCGGTGGAACATTCCAAATGGCCTATTCAACAACGTCTATCGTTGCTGCATTTGTCTGCTCAAGTATGATTGGTATTGTGTTTGGCTTTATTCCTGCACGTAATGCCGCACAGCTTAACCCTGTCGATGCGCTTTCTCGCGAATAAGGAAATAATGATGCAAATGACCTTAACTAAACTTGCAAGTGCCTTCATTCTCGGAAGTAGCTTAGTCGGCTGTGCCGCTGTGGTTAAGACCCCGTATGAAGCTCCTGCAACACAAATCCCGACGCAATTTCAAAATGCGAAAGCCATGAGTCAGCAAGTACATGCAGATACTTATGCTGACCAATGGTGGACATTGTTTAATGATGCTCAATTAAACCAGTTGGTGAATCAAGTTTTAGCTGCCAATACAGACCTTGCTGTAGCAGGTATTAATTTACAGCAAGCTCGACTACAAGCAGGTTTGGCTGAAAATAAACAAGGGCCACGCGTGAGTTCAAGTGTTTCAACTGGACATAACTTTGACCTTAACTCAGGTGATGATTCCTCAAAAGGTGTATCACTCAGTGGTGGCGTTAGTTATGAAGTAGATTTATTTGGTCGTTTGGCTAGCCAGACTGAGGCCGCAAAATGGGAAGCTTTAGCGACTGAACAGGACCTACAAGCCACTGCCCAAAGCTTGATTGCAACAACAGCAAACCTATATTGGCAACTTGGCTATTTAAATGAGCGCTACAGTATTGCGCAGCAAAACTTAGCCAGTACGCAAAAAACCTATGACTTGGTCAAGGTGCAATATAAAGCCGGTGCTGTGTCAGGTTTAGATCTAACGCAAGCAGAACAGTCGGTCCAAAGTCAAAAATCGACCTTAAGCCAAATTGCCCAACAAAAAGTGGAAACACGTACTGCATTGGCTGTGTTATTGCATCAACCAGTGCAACAACTGAATATTTCAGAGCCGCAGCGCCTACCTCGAATTGCATTACCGACGATTGCAGCGGGTTTACCAGCCGAGTTGTTGTCTCGCCGTCCAGATTTACAAGCGAGCGAATTAAGATTACGTAAAGCTTTGGCAAATAAAGATGCAACGAAAGCGAGTTACTACCCTTCAATTAGTTTGACTGGCAGTTTAGGCTCGAGTAGTACCTCTTTGAGTAATTTATTACAAAACCCTACTTTGGCTTTGGGTGCAAGTTTAAGTTTACCTTTCTTGCAATATAACGATATGAAGAAAGACCTTGCGATTAGTGATTTAGATTATGAAAAATCTATTATTCAATATCGTCAGACCTTGTATCAGGCTTTTGCCGATGTGGAAAATGCACTGTCTAATCGTACTGAGTTAAGTCAGCAAGTTGCTTTGCAAGAGCGTAATGTACAGCTTGCAGAAAAGACTGAGCGTTTGACTGAAGTACGTTATCGTAATGGTGCAATTGCGTTGAAAAACTTGCTTGATGCACAGGAGACCACACGTAATGCGCGACTTTCTTTGGTTCAGACGAAGCAAAGTCAATACAATGCTTATGTGACTTTGATGCAGGCGTTGGGTGGCAGTCCGATTAAGCAGTTGCCTTAAACATTGATAATAGAAAAGCCCTGAGGGGCTTTTTATTTCATTTCCCCAAAGCTTAATCAGGCTTTGAACAAAACCTGTAACCATGCGTAAAGAGAGTCGAAATAGGGATTTAATCATTAGGCAACATTGAATAGCGGTGTCAGAGTAAGTTTTATTTCGACCTTGTTTACCTTGTGATTATGCATACCAATGGGTCTTTGGATCGAACCAAATAGCAATATTCCCACGATTAATGAGAGCTCTGTTATATGCGGGCCAATTGGTTGTGCGGTAGATTTTGTGTGTAGGCTTATTCATTTGAAAATTACATTGTGGAATAAGCCCTTAACGATAGGTTTGTGCAACAAAGCCATTCAAGATATCAGAATCTTAGAGTGTACGATTTCAATATTTTGCAACTTGCCTTCAATTTTTTTCATTTTTCTTGTCAAAATAGTCTTCAGGAAAAGGGTCTTTTCCTATCAAAACATCTCTATATTTCATCACACTCGGGTAAAAGCCTTCACTATCTATAAGCCTAGATTTATATAAGTCTTGTTCTTTTACATCTGAAAAATTGAGCATTTCAAATACATTTTCTGAAACTTGCGCTAATTCTCTCAAGTTATTTTTACCCAATAAAAAGCAAAACATTAGGAAAAATGAAAATAGAATACCAACAGGATAAAAAATCATTAGATTCAACTTAATTTCATCTATTGTAAAATCTCCGCTAAAATATTGCATAACAGCTATTGCACTAGCAAGAATAATCATTACTAATGAGAAAATAATTGCATATTTTATTGATGTTAAATAAGTTTTCTTTTTAGAGCGCCCCATTTCATATGGCATGTGTAAAAGCCCCTTTTTAGGATCTAAAGCTGCATATACAAAATGGTATCCTTCCTCTTGCTCTTCACTTATGACCATAATTAAAGGTGTATTATTTTTAAACTTTACACCAGTGAACTGACCAACAACGCGAATTCCGTTAATCTCACCTCTAAAAGTCTCTCCGTCTCTACCTTTTGCAGCTAATGCCATAATGGGCGCGTTACTCATTAAGGAAGTACTTCCAGCCAATGTACCAATTAACGCAGTATTCGCAGCATGTTTACCTAAATTACCAATGGACAAAATTTTAGAGTCTTCTACTTCAAGATTATTAATATAGCCTTCGATTTTTACTAATTTTTGCATTTATCAAATCCCCTGAATCGCTTCATTAAACGCTTTTTCTTCAAGTTCTAAAGTTTTGTATTTATCAGAATCTTTAGCCATACCCCAAGCTGAATTTGAACACCAAACTTGTAAATCATTTGGTAAAACAAATTTTTTTAAAATTATGATCAATATAGTTAAAGATAAACCAAACCAGTTTAAAATAGCTGCTGCCCTCATTACTTGTAACTCTATTAACTTTTCCAAAAGAATATACTTCGCACTTAGCTCCATCATTTTCGATTTTAAAATAGGCAACTGCACAATAATCCCCAAACCAACCCCGATCATAGCAAATGAACTTCCTAATTTAATAAATAGTAGTGCAGCAATCCAACCATTCTTTTCTTTTATAAATCCAATAAAATCACTAAAAAATGAAAAAACTGAACCAGCAACAGCAAATGAAGCACCATAGATTTTTATCTTCTCTGCTTTTTGAGCAAAACTTAAAGCTTCCATACCATTTGATGAAATATCTAGAGTTGCTGCTGTTAACGAGAACATTCCGGCTATCGCACCTGTACTATTTTCCCAATTTGGGTCATTGAGTAATTTACCACCTTTGCTTCCAAAGTTGATTAATTCTAAGAGAGCAACAACACCTGATATCCTTAAAGAAGTAGCCGTTGAAGAACTACTTAAAATCTCTTTTATCTTTTTTGCTGTAGCACTTGATTGAAGATTCTTCCAATTCGTTTGAATTTGGGTAGCACTCAAACTACTTCCGTGCTTAGCCATTCTTAAATCTGCATTATATAACAATGAATATTTAGGTACTTTGTCTTTAAGGACTCCTCCATGAGCATAAGCTATTAAAGAAATTCTAGACAATCCCCTAGAAATAGCATCTTTAGCGTTATATTTTAAACTCCATTTAACTGCAGTTCTGGTTATTGCAGAAATAAACAGCACACCTTTGTGGTTCCAACCAAGTTTTTCAACTTTATCACCATTTAATTTTAACCATTGTTCCCAAGCTGAATCCGCAGCAAACATTGCACTTATAAAATCTTTTATGGAAGATTGCCCTTGATCCCAATCCAAAGTATCAGTGGAATTAGCAGCCGACTCAAATTTAGTAAATAATTCTTTTTGATTATATAAAACTGCTCTTAGATATAAGTTATCAGTTGTTACTTTATCTTGTAACAACCATTTTTCCATCAAACTTTGACCAATATCCGTACCCGTCATCCCATTCATGATATTCATAACACGTGTATAAAAGGCAGCGCCATATGGATTTGTTGTCGCTTGATCATACACATGCAAGGCGTTTAATAGTTGCTTAGATTGAATCCAAATAAGGTGATCTTTAGCATAATTTGCAGAGGCATTCACTCCAGTATCTATATGACTCTTAACTTTTGTATCAAAAGTATTTTTAGCATCCCAGTTGAAACGATCTTTATATTTTTGATTCCACTCTGAACTACTCTTATCTTTTGCTGCCGTAATAATATTTTCTTTCGATTTTTCAATGTCATATTTTTTATTAAATTCTTCAAACGCTTTTTTCTTCTCTGCTGCAGAAGCTTTTTCCCAAATTTCATTTACTTTCTTTTGATATTCTCTTTGATCTATATTAATTGAGAATTGTGGTATTTTACCCTTAGCATATATCATCTTAATCGTTTGCTCATTTACGACAACGTTAGCCTCAAGATTTTGACGAATCAGTTTATTTTCAATAATGGTTTGCAAACTGTCCACAGTTTGAGATGATTCGAATTTATGTTGATTACTACCTTCTGCAAGGTATTTCATTAAAGAACCAAATTGTGCGTTACGCTCTTCATTTAATTTTTTCGTTATTCCAATTGGATCATATAAAACCAATGCTACACAAAGATTAGGTGTTTTTTTAAATACACCATTAATAGTTTCCCACCTACCTGCGTTTACATTTTTCCCGCTTTTTTGATTATTGGCATTAAATCCATTCGATTTATATACATTTTTCAACCCATTCACAGATAAACAATTATCTGACTTTTGATTCGCCTCCCACTGATTAGGGTCAATTTTCTGCCATCTTTTATTCTGTGCATAAGTGTCAGCATTATTTTCATATTCCTGCATTTTTTTTGTGCTTATTTGGTCATGAGTCAAAAGTAAATAAGCCGCTATAATTTTTTTACCACTTTTATTTGGTAATGTAATTACAGATGCCATAGCACTATGACCATTTTGCTGACATGCAAATTCATTTGGCACATCCGCTTCTACGGGTTTTGTCACATTAAAATATGACATATAGCCATGTTTAGTTGCCCTATAACCTAACCAATCTGCTTTAGTCTGGCCCTGTCTTTTTATGCAAACATAAATAAAACCCTCAGTAACCATTTGGGCAACATAATTGAAATTAGTCAATTGTAATCCTGCATGATCTTTCTTTAAAGATTCAGGTAATACTGGAACATTTATTCCTTTTTTTTCTATTCCATATTTTAACGGTAATATCCAAAACCCATTTTCTTTACAAAAGTTAGAGCATTTTTCAGCATTTTGTTTAGCCTTAGAACTCTGCTTATTAATATCAATTGACTGAACAGAAATTTTTGAATTTTGACCGGATTTTTCCATAATACTTTTTGGATCAAGTGCCCTTTTACCCGATAAATCGTAACTTTTAAGATTTTTTGCCCACTCATTACTTTTAGCTTGATCGAGTTTTCCTTGAGAACCAGTGAGCATCGGAAGTTTAAAATCCGTTAAATTTTTCTTAGAATTTTTATTATCATTAGCCATGAGTCATTATCTCTAATTTTTTTAAATCTTGTTTAATTACTTTCCATAAATCACGATCAATAAAATTCATTGCTTCATTAAAATCATATTCTGTTTCAGCCCGCTCCCAATATTTTTCTAAAATATTTTTTACTTCCGGATGTATTAAAAAATTTCTTCCTAAGATTTCTGCATATAAGCCATATGTAAAAAGATCGGCGTATCTATCGACTTTATTTTTTTCATGTGCCATATATAAATTTAATAATATATTTTTAGGATTTAAATTTTCTTTGTCTATCTCTTCATAGTTAAAAGATTGCACAAAGACTTGATTACTGATTTCTATAAGATCTAATGCTAAAGACTGCTCTGGTGATAATTTATATATTTTTCGCGAAATAAATTGCTGATCTTTTGTTTTATTCCAACTAAAATAACCAGTTGGATGTACAAACTTCCAAGATTCAAATATTCCTAATAAGCTATTCAATTCAACTTCATGAAAAATTTGATCTAAATAACTCAAGACTCTAGGATCATACCAACGAAATAAGATTTTTGAGGTTATATCTTGTACGACGAGGCTTTTCTTAAATCTTTCATTTATCATTTTATTTTCAAGTAAAGATGCACCGAATCCATGTACGAAATATTTATTATTTTGAATGTCAAAATTAGCTGTGATCTTTTCACAAATTTCTTTTCCAATCTTTCCCAATATTTCTCTATTAGCTATCTCCACAAAAAACAAATTGGTATCCTTCGACTTATTTCCCAATGCTAATGGTAAATAAATAATATTTTCTTCTTTAAGAATGCGCTTTAATTCTTTAAAACAGTCAGCTTCTAACGTTACATCTAATAAAACTAATAAACGTCCAAATTTATCAAGCAGACTCTCCATATCTGCATATATTTTATCTTTAGAGTAATTGCCGCCAATATTTATTATATTAAATTCACTCATAAAATCACCTTTGCAGATCCCAAATCAGCAGCTTGTTCTTGTTTTGCAGAACAATCCGGTAAATTCAGTGCTGGCGGATTAACTGATGCCGGTGTTACAAACTTATGCTGCCCCGCTTTCGCCTCAAACTTCCCACTCGTAGTCGGAAAGACGCCCGAACCATTCAGTTTGATCTGTGAACCACCCGCAGTTAAATTAATCTCTTTAGGGCTGGTGATATATACCGTATCTTCGGTTGAAATAATCTGAATACCCTTACGTGCTATCAGATCGAGTCCATCACCTTGTGCCTGAATTTCAACTTTCCCTTTCCCAGCAAATGCACGTAAACCATCTTGTGCTGCAAATAAACTGATTTTTTTACCTGCATGGCCAATTAAGGATTTTTGCGCGGAAATATTCAAACTCTCGCCAGCAGTGTGACTCATCAAACCAGCTGCTGAAATGTGTACATCTTCATTGGAACTTAGCGCAATCGAATTTGGAGCTGCTAATAGCATGACAGCCGATTTAAACTCAGCAGCTTTTTGCTGATCATCCTGACTTAATATCTCAATAAAGGCTTGAAGACTCTCCAATACCTCAAGAGGGTCGGTCTTTTGGTTTTTCGCTACATCACTCAGCCCTTTAGCATTATTCAATGCGCTTTCGATTTGTGTATGGGCTTCATGGCTCGCTAAATGCACCCCACCTGCTTGTGCTTGCTGATGTGTCGACACCAACAAACCTTGCCCAGCCCGTACTGCCCCCCATTGATCGGTCCGCAGCTCAAAACCTTCACCCCGACTTTCACTCTCAGCCTTTTCTTTAGGATGACTTAAATGACCTAAATTCAGTTGTGTTGCACCATGGCTACTTTGCAACTGCGTACTAATTTGTCCCGTGGTGTCATCAAAGCGTAATTGACCAAATCCCTCTCCCGCCACTTCTTTAGAACGAATTCCCGCGAGTTTTTTGGTATCTGGTAATTGTCCTTTATTGTCAAATTTAGTGGGACTACGCTGCGCTTCATGAATACGACCCACGACAAAAGGTCGGTCAATGTTGCCATCAAAGAAATCAACGACAACTATTTCACCAACTCGAGGTAAGAAACGCGCTCCATAACCTTCGCCGGCCCAAGGGGTCACCACATCAACCCAAGCCGAGTCTGTGTCATTATTATTCGCACCTGCACCGCCATCATGGCCATGATCATCAGAACGGGTAAACAGAAAACGAACTTTTATCCGCCCCCATTCATCAACATGGATTTCTTCACCAGCAGGACCCACAACTTTAGCACGCTGTGGATGTGTTACTGGTCGATGTGTAAGCGGATTAAATTCAGGGACGGTCGTTATATTTCGACGTTGTAAAGCCAAAGTATTGGCTTGGCGTTCATCCGCGTCGCTTTGTTTGACTTGCCACTGACTTTGATGGATCAGTTGTGTAACTTGATCGGTTAAGTCTTTGGGTAAATTATTTTGGTTATAAAAAGACTTGGATAAAATCAAAAACTCTTGATCGGCCCCACGATGCTGGTCAATCTCTGGATGCTCATCCAATTTGAACCAATAACCAACTTGTGTATCACGCACGGTACTTTTAGCAATAAATTGTTTGGCTTGAGCTGCATAATAATCACTAAAATTTTGATTGAGACGTTCAACTTGAGCACTATTAGAAGCTGTTGCAGCATCTTCACCATTCAGATCTTGCATCCATGCAGGGCTCACATGCCATGCTTGCTCTAAGCTTAAGCTCGCATTATCTTGATTTTGACTATGTAGGTGCTTGCTTTGTACTGCACCACCACCCTCGTCCTGTTCAAGCACATCTGCCTGCCACCGCTGCACATGCACCGACGTCGGTTGCAGACTACGCTGACCGATAAAACTGGTCATACTGTCATTTTTTTCAGTCGCACTACTGCGATGAAAACGGATATTACGTCGCTCCAAAGCTTGATATTGACTATTATCATCAATCAAACGTAGCTTTTGGGCTGCGATGGGTGCCGCAGACGATGTTACAAAAGATTGAGCTTCATCAACCAACCAATGAATGCCTTCACTGCGTAGTAAGCGAGTAATAAAATCATAGTCGGTTTCATTACTTTGCATCATGAATGGTCGAACGTCATACTCTTTTTTTAAGCCACTTAAGTCCAAACTTAAGCTCGCTGCAAAAAGTGGGCTCTTTTTTTGCCATTCTTTAAAAATAATCTCGACCACATCTTTGACCGATTTATTCATAAACACACGGCTATTACGACGCTTATGCCACAATGCCGTTGCATCTTCTAAGGTCAACTTATATAGCGTTAATGCACCATCACTTTGGCCTTGAAATGCTTCTGTAATGATCCCGGTAATACGAAAAAGTTGACCCGCATCGGTTACCTGATCGATTGCGACTTGTGTACCAATAAATTGTTTGAGTTCTAAGGTGGCAGAAGTTGAGAGACAGATGAGCTGAACATTCAAACCTTCACTTAAGGCATGTTCCCCATCAATACGTTGCAAGAATACTTGTTCATTCAGCGTGGTATTGGAAAATTGAATATGCAAGGCACGTTTTTGTGGACTAATGCCCAATTTCTCAAGTGCAGAATATATATTGTTCAGCATCGTTATTATCTAAAATCAGATTTTTATAAAATATGCGGGGTATTTAATCAAAAAAACTCATATTTTTCTAGGCATAAACTGCCTGCTTTGTTGGGTTTTATGTAAGTAAAAATTCAAATTTTCACATCAATTATTTATGTTATTTTTACTCTATTTATTTCTGCATTAAAAAAATATAGAGACCATCAAACTAAACTTCAGGTCTCTTCATACCACCTTACTGCTTTGCATCACGATTTATTGGTATTTAAAAATGCGTGAATATTCTCCAATTGTTCTTGTGCTTCGACATAGCCTTGCAAGGCCGCTTTTTCCAAATATTGCTGTGCAATTTTAAGATCACGCTCTACGCCCATGCCATGAATATATAAATAGCCCAATCGCGTTAACGCCGCAGCATTCATCCCCTGAGCCGCTTGTGCATAATAGCTATGCGCTAGGGTTAAATCTTGCTGTACACCTAAACCATGTTCTGACATTTCACCAAGCTGGTACAAGGCAGTCACATTTCCCAATGCTGCCGCTTGCGAGAAATACTGCAACGCTTGTTGGAAATCTTGTGTTCCCCATTGTCCTTTTAAATTAACCAGACCCAGTTGCGTGAGTGCATCAGGATGGCCTAATTTTGCCGCCTTCAACAATACTCGCTGGCTTTGAGCATCATCAAATTGTAGATCAGGCAAGATATTTTCCACAGCTAAACGATAGAGATACCAAGCAGCATCCTGCGAACCTTGTTCTGCAGCTTTTTCCAGATAACTCAAACAGTGATCACGATGTGCTAAAGGATATTCTGGCAATGCATAAAACCGTCCAATCACATAGTTTTGATCTGCGACACAAGTAATGGACATATCATTTAAATGCCTAGCAGCTTCAATTAAAAGTTGCTGTGCTTGCTTGATATTTCGCTCAACACCGACCCCATGTAGGTAGCATAGTGCCAAACCGACTTGGTTAATGAATAATGGTTTGAATTGATACGCTGTTTGATATAACTCAAATGCTTTTTGCGGATCATCACGAACCAAATACTTTTCAAAATACAGTGCTGCAATAAGACTAATCGCTTCAGCATCTTTAAGTTGAGCAGCTTCGGTTAGAAAGCGAAAACCTAAAGTTTCCTGCTTCTCCAAGTACCAACCATGAAAATGTGCAATGCCTAATAATCGGCTGGCTGCTGCAACTTTGTGCTCTTTGGCCTGCTGCAAAAGATCATGATAAACCCGCTGACGCTGATCGACGTCGATTTTACCCATCAATACTGCTTGATAATATTCATACAACTGCTGCTGGTGCCCGAGTAGCAATCCTCGCTTTAAATATTGCAATGACTTTTCATCATTTTGCGCAAGATACTTTCCTTGCGCATAGAACTGCTGCAATTGCTGAATAGCCGCCATATGGTCTTGTTGGGCAGCTTTCAGTAAATATTCCAATCCCAGAGCAATATTTGGCGTGGCTTGGTTTAAATAGAACTGTGCCAATTGATACTGTGAATTGGCATGTCCATTGTCCGCATTTTTTTGCAACAAATCTAAATGTTGCTGCTCGGCATGTGTCTGATCTTCTGGGTTTAATTCGGCGAGTCGATATTGCGCATCCAAATGACCGCGTGAAATCGCATGTCGATACCAATACTGCGCTTTTTCAAGATTGGGTACACCGCCATAGATACCTTCTTCAACTTGTCCCAACACATATGCAGCATCATCGCTGCCTAAACTATTGGCTTTTTCCAATAGAGCCAGCGCATTTTCCACACTGACTTCTCTGCCTAAGCCTTGTAAATGCATCTGTCCCATAGCGACATAGGCCTGTGGAATTTCATGCTGTTTGGCCAAATTTTGATACAACTCATAGGCACGCGCATAGTCGGTTGGTGCATCAAGCATTAAACGTTCTGCAAATTTCAGCTGTGCATCTAATTGGTCTATCCACAAGTCATGCCCAACCGCTTTAGCCTGATCGCGTTTCACTGGATCGGGTCTTTTCCACATCCAAAACGCAAGTGCTCCCATCCCCAAAATTAGTATCAGTAAAAACCACATACTCGCCCCAAAAAAATCAATATTTTAATTATTCCAACATTGTGTCTGATTTTAATTCTATATACAAAAAAAGCACCGAATTCGGTGCTTTATTTTTTTCAAAATGAGATAGCTGTCATGCTTTTGCTCGTTTTGCATCAAGTTTTTTGAGCACCTCTGACACAGCCACCATCGCAAAGCTGGACGTCACCACTACTGCTGAACCATATCCACCACAACGTAAGCCCGCACTTGGACAAACATCAGCACTGGAAAATGGATTATCAATCGAATAAACACAGGTAATCCCAAACTTTTCTTTCGGCTTTTTACAAATGCCTTTGCCGCGTAATTGTGTGCGCAATTTGGCTAACATCGGGTCTTGCTCTGTTCTTGATAAATCTGCGACTCGGATTTTCAGCGGATCAAGTTTACCCCCTGCTCCACCGGAAACGATCAACGGAATTTTATTAAAACGGCAATGTAGCATTAAGGCAAATTTGGCCTTCACATCATCAATACAATCTAAAATTAGGTCAGGAGCACCTGCCAAAATTTCTTTGACATTTTCGGGTGTGAGATAATCATCAATCAAATTTATTTTGATTCGGGGATTGATCGCACGGCAGCGCTCTGCCATCACTTCAATTTTTTCATGTCCCAGTGTCGTACTCATGGCAGGCAATTGTCGATTAATATTCGATGCAGCAACTACATCCATATCGACCAAGGTTAGCTCACCAATACCAGTACGCGCTAAAGCTTCGACCGCCCATGAGCCTACACCACCAATCCCTATCACCATGACATGACTTTTTTCATAATGATGAAAACTTTCATCACTATATATTTTGGCTACGCCAGCAAAACGGCGGTCATATTCATCATCTTGGAGCAGTTCAGTCATAGGTCTGGAGGCAGTGTTAAATCAGCCGCCATTTTAGCAAATTCGCTACTTATTTTCTTTGATAAAACGCAATTCAGCAGACAGCACAACAGAGAGGCATTCGCATCAGGTCTAAATCCATCAAAATAAACATTTACAGCGAACGGAGATCTGCTTTAAAAATATAACCATAGATCAAAAAATCAAGTGTGTATTGCCATGAACATCCATCCTCTGCCAAATAATTTAAAAATTACCGATGACAAAAATGAAATAGATTTAGACACCGTGCATCGCTTTTTAAGCCATACCTATTGGTCAAAAGATATTCCAAAACATGTGGTGAAAAAAGCGATTGAAAACTCTTTGGCCGTGGCCTTACTTCTCGATGATGAACTCATCGGTTTTGGTCGTGCTATTACGGATTATGCAACTTTTGCTTATTTAGCCGATATTTATGTCGCCGATGCGCATCGAGGCAAAGGCTATTCAAAATTGATAGTGAGTACTTTATTTGAAAAATGTGGCGCCGCAGATCTAAGACGCATGTTGCTTGCAACGGCGGATGCACATGGCCTATATCGTCAATTTGGCTTTACTGATTTGGCTCAGCCTGCAAGTTTTCTCGAAATTCATCAAGCCAACATCTATCAACGATAGAGAAAATATCTCGGATAAAAAAAGAGGCTTTCGCCTCTTTTTCGATCTTACAACCTTAGTCTTTATTCATAATAAAGAAATATTCACGGTAGTATTTGAGCTCTGCAATCGAGTCACGGATATCATCCATCGCTAAATGCGAGGCATTTTTCTTCAAGCCACCCATGATCTCTGGGCGCCAGCGTTTCGCCAATTCTTTCACTGATGATACATCGAGATTACGGTAGTGGAAGTATTGTTCCATTTCAGGCATTAAACGATGCAAGAAACGACGATCTTGGCAAATTGAGTTACCACACATTGGTGATGATTTTGGATTCACCCATTTTTTCAAAAATTCTAAAGTTTGCTGTTCAGCATCTTGTGCTGTCAATTTACTACGACGTACACGTTCGATCAGACCTGATTGACCATGTTGGCGAGTGTTCCACTCATCCATTGCATTGAGCACACGATCAGACTGATGTACCGCAAGCACAGGCCCTTCCGCCAGAATATTTAAATTATCATCCGTCACAATTGTTGCAACTTCAATAATCTGGTCGTTATCTGTATCTAAACCTGTCATTTCAAGGTCAATCCAAATCAGGCGTGTATCAGGTGTGCTGCTCATAAATGTGCAATCTTATTAGGCTGTAAAAATGAACATAGTAGCAAATTTATTGGGCTTGCGCTGTAAATAGACCCTGCTTTCATGCTATTTTTGCCATCTAGTTTTCATGGTTTTTTAGGATATGAATGGCTTTAATTCGTAAGCGCCGACTGACTGAACAGCAGCAACGTCGCATTCAGAAGCAACATAAATCTCGTCAGGAAGAAATCGATACTTCTGCAGATTTGGAAGGCTTGGTCGTCCAACATTATGGTCGTCAACTTGAAGTTCAAGCGCTGTCTACACCCGACCAACATCCTGAAAAACCCATTGTGCAAGCAGGTGAACCTGAACCCCATTGGAAACCCATCGAATTAGGCAGTGTTTGGCGCTGCCATACCCGTACCAATCTCGAATTATTGGTGACGGGTGACCGTGTCAAATGGCAAGCTGACCCGATCACAGGTTTAGGGATTATTACCGCGATTCATCCACGCCAATCTTTACTGACACGCCCTGACCGTTATCACAAAGTGAAACCTGTCGCAGCCAATGTCAGCCTGATTGTGATTGTATTTGCACCACTTCCTGAGCCAGCGCCAGGCCTGATTGACCGCTATTTGGTGGCCTGTGCAGATGCCGATATTCCAGCCTTATTGGTCTTAAATAAATCCGACTTGCTTAAAGACAACGATCCGATCTTAACGCTATTACAAGAATATCGTGACTTGGGCTATGAGGTCATGCAAACCCAATCTGATGGTGACTTAAGCGCACTTTCTGCTCGACTTTCTGGTGAAACTGTCGCATTTGTAGGTCAGTCTGGGGTTGGTAAAAGTACTTTAATTAATGCCATTGTTCCGGATGCTGCGCAAAAAACCAATATTATTTCGGAAAACTCCGCGCTCGGTCAGCACACCACCACGTCTACGCGCTTAATTGCGTTTGGTGAAGGTTCTGCATTGATTGATTCACCAGGAATTCGTGAATTTGGTTTATGGCACTTAGAACTTGAAAAAGTTCAACAAGGTTTCCCTGAGATCGAGTCACATTTGGGTTATTGTCAGTTCCGTAACTGTACGCATAAACATGAAAAGCAATGTGCGCTTAGAATGGCGGCTCAAAATGGCGAAATTTTACCGCGTCGATTAGACAGTTATTTACGTCTGATCGACGAAATCACGGAAGCGCAGCAAAAAAATTAATTTTTATTCTGTTCATACCCTTGAAGGGGTGATTTTGATCACCATATTTATGGGCTATACTCTTGGCAATTTAAAATTGTAGTTAGGTGAATTGTGGAACGTTGGTTCGAATTTATGGGGAATCACCCCTTCTTATTTGGAACGCTGGCTGTATTGGTCGTGCTGTTCTTTATTCTTGAAGGCCAGCGTAATGGTCGCAAAATTTCACCTCAATCTTTAGGGATTTTAGTTAAAGCTAAAAATGCTCAATTGATTGACTTACGTGATGCGAAAGACTTCCGCGAAGGTCATATTAGCGGTAGCCGTAATATTCCATATAGCCAAATTACAAAACACATTGAAGAGTTAAAAACTTCTGATCGCCCGTTGGTTTTTGTATGTAACCTTGGTCAAGTGGCAGGTTCTGCATTGCAACAAGTCGGTCATGCAGATGCATACCGTTTAGACGGCGGCATTAGCAACTGGAAAGCTCAAGGCTTACCTCTAGTTAAAAGCAAATAAGCGCTTCTTAGGAGATTAACATGGCTGAAGTTACGATTTATTCAACAACTGTATGTCCTTACTGCATTCGTGCAAAACAGCTCCTAGAGCGTAAAGGCGTGGCTTATAAAGAAATTAATTTATCAAATGAAGCGCCTGAAGTACGTGTTGAATTGATGCAACGCACCAACCACCGTACCGTTCCTCAAATTTTTATTAATGATCAGTTTATTGGCGGTTTTGACCAACTTTATGCTTTAGAGCGTGAAGGCAAACTCGACGGCATGCTATCTTAATTTTAAACATAAATCGTCACCTCATATTAAGGAATAAACAATGAGTGAAGAACAACAAGCTCAACCACAATTGGCATTAGAGCGTATTTATACTAAAGATATTTCTTTCGAAGTACCTGGGGCTCAAGTATTTACTAAAGAATGGCAGCCTGAACTAAATATCAACCTTTCTTCTTCTGCAGAAAAAGTTGATCCAACACACTTCGAAGTTTCACTGAAAGTTGTCGTTCAAGCGAACAATGCGGGTGACACTGCATTTATCGTTGACGTTACTCAAGCAGGTATCTTCCTAATCGATAGCGTTGAAGAAGAACGTCTTCCTTACATTCTTGGTGCTTACTGCCCAAATATCTTGTTCCCATTCCTACGTGAAGCTGTGAACGATATGGTTACTAAAGGCAGCTTCCCACAATTATTGCTTACACCAATTAACTTCGATGCTGAATTCGAAGCGAATTTGCAACGTGCGCAAACTGCTGCTGAAGGCCAAGCTTAATCGCTTATCTTCAAATCTAAAAAAGACCGCTTTTAGCGGTCTTTTTTATTGCTTTTTAGCTCCCCCCCTTTACTAAAAAGGGGAAATGAGGGGGATTTACTTCTACTTAACAAAATCCCTCCCACTCTCCCTTTTTAAAAGGGAGGAGCAAATTACTCAGCATCCATCATTAAGTCAGCGCTCATACCTACAGTATTAAAGCCAGCATCAACATACAGAATTTCACCTGTAATACCATTTGCCCAAGGCGAGCAAAGGAACAATGCTGCATTACCGACATCTTCAATAGTTACATTGCGTTTAAGTGGTGCGACTTTTTCATTTAGGTCTAACATTTTACGGAAAGATTTAATCCCTGAAGCCGCTAAGGTACGAATCGGACCTGCTGAAATCGCATTTACACGAATACCTTCAGCACCAAGACTTGTTGCCAAATAACGTACGCCTGCTTCTAGTGACGCTTTTGCCATACCCATAACGTTATAGTTTGGCATTACGCGTTCAGAACCTTGGTAAGTCAGCGTCAATAAGCAACCTTGACGTGCAGCCAATAAAGGTTTTGCCGCACGAGCCATCGCAATAAAGCTATATGCGCTGATGTCGTGAGCAATTTTAAAACCTTCACGGTCGGTAATATCAGTGAAATCGCCATCTAAAGTATGTGCCGGTGCAAAACCAATTGAATGCACAACACCATCTAGACCATCCCAATGTTTAGCAAGTTCAGCAAAAGCGGTATCAATTTCAGCGTCGACTGCTACATCACATGGGAAAACTAAAGTTGAACCAAATTGTTCAGCAAAATCATCTACACGTTTTTTTAATTTTTCGTTTGGATAAGTAAAAGCCAGTTCTGCACCTTCGCGATGTAAAGCTTGCGCAATACCAAATGCGATTGATAACTTACTTGCAATACCCGCGATTAAAAAGCGTTTGCCAGCCAATAGTCCTTGTGCCATGTGAAACTCACTCAAAATAATTTAACAGCATAATGCCAAGTCTAAAGCATTTTAGAAATTGCATAATGCGCCTTTTTTTAGAAAACCATCATTGCATGCACGATGCGAATAAAATCAGATTCAATCAAGCGGCGTCAATATTTATTGGCCGCTTAAGCGTCCAGATGCAATGCTTGTGATGAATTAGTCCATAATATATCTGCAATCTCAGATTCGGTACGATTTAAACTCTGAGCTAACCCCTGCAAGACATAGGGCAAATTGACCGGCGTATTACGGGTACGCCCTTCCGTCGAATGCTGACAACATAAGGGTGTCATATCGGGACAGTCGGTTTCTAAGACCAAATGTGCCGCCCCTAAAGTCTGAACCACTTGATGTAATTTTTTTGCATTGGGATTGGTGATTTGCCCCGTTACACCAATTTTAAAACCTAGCTTGGTAAATGCCTTCGCTTCTTCAACACCACCACTAAATGCATGTGCAATACCACCGAGCTTAAATTGATGCTTTTTCAACATCGAAAGCACCTCCGCATGGGATTTTCGAATATGCAGCAATATCGGTTTATCAAACTGCTGTGCTAACTCAAGTTGTGCGGAAAAATACTGCTGCTGCTTTTGAAAAAGTTCAGGCTGCTTATGCTGTTTCAAAAAGGTATCTAAACCAATTTCACCTACAGCAACACAATCATGCTGCTTTAGCATCTGTTCCACGTCGAGCAAATGTTCTGCACGATGTTGCTCAATATAAAACGGATGTAAGCCGGGAGCTAAATAGCTTTTGGGAGCATTGGATAAACGATCTAAAAACTCTTGGGTTTGCAGCAAATCGTGAAAACGTGACTGTACAAAACCAATCAATACTAACGCATCGACACCCGCCTGTTTGGCAGCATACGCCAACTGTTCCCGATCAGCGTCAAAATCGGGAACATCAAAATGCGTATGCGTATCAAACAATGAGTAAGTCATTGAACTAATTAATTTGCTTTTGCGGCTGAGGCTTCAACAGCTTCAACTGGAGGTAGATATTGCTTTTTCAATACACTTTGCAATTGATCATACGGAATGGTCAAACGTGGTAAACCCACCACATACGGCCCAATTTCATATTCGGCATATTGCAAAATTAAACCTTGCTGACTCAGATAAAAATTATCAGACAGTTTAAATTTCCAAATCTGTTCGTATTCTTGAATATTGTCTGCCAACTTGGCATCTTTCACCCAAGTTTTAAATACTTCATAGCCCCGCTTTTCAAGCTCAGCACGTTGATTTGGCAATAATATGTCGTTGAGCTGCACCAATTTTTGAGTGCTTAAATCAAAGTTGTAATATTGCTGTGCAGAAGAACCATGCGCTCCACCTAAATATGAACTGGTATTTAAAACCACTGTTGCCAAGGGTTTTTCAGCATTTAATATTTTAGGTTTAATCATCAAACTGATTTGCTGATTGGCACTTAAAGATTTCAATTCTTTATCTAAATTTAAGAACGCTTGCATGTAAGGCTGCGTGGCTTTTTCCAATTTTAATTTGGGCGTTTCAACCTTTGCCAAAGCAGATTTTGCTTCAGACGCTGCAGGAACTTCACTTGCAGCGGGAGCATCAGTACTCAGCGTTTTATCTTCTAAAGGCGATACAGATAGAATTTCACCTAACTGTTTTAGAATTTCCGCATCAATAAAGTCATCAATAAAGGCTTGATTACTGTTTAAGCGTTCAACTGAAATTTCAGGACAGACCCCGCCATCACATTCAGGTAAATTCAGTTGTAATTTTTCCGCATCACCAATCAGTTTTGCACTCAAATCTGGCTGTTCAGTTTTTGCTTGATCTGGCTTTTTTTCAGGTTCAGCTTGTTGTGGCTGACACGCCGTGAATGCAACAGAAACTGCCAATATTGAGCTTGCCCAAATTTTATTTTTTTGCACCATTGCTTCAACCTTTCATTTTGAATAATTGATATTTATTTTGGTAAATATCTTATCAAATTAAATACTTTCGTTGATTAGAACATATGCTGATAAACGTCAGCTTTCAATACTTGTTGTGTTTGCGCTTTGCTGAGATAAATATCCAGTTGTTTACTATCTTTGACAATTTCATCTGTACGATAATGCAAACCGACACCTTCTTGATCAAAGAACCAATCTGCTTGGCCCCAATAGAGTTTTTTCGGTGCCGATTTTTTGACATCTACCTCTTGTTCATCTAACCATTTGCTATAGGCTTGCTGCACAATAGCATCCATATTTTGCTGTTGCTTTGCATCAATAATATCTAAAGGTTTAAGATTCTTTTTCGCACGGCGGTCTGCCACAAAAAAATAATACCGCTCTTTGACCGTGATATTTTCCTGTTTGGTATCAACACCGATTTGCAGCAACACATATTGATTCCGTTGATATGGAACTCGTGTGTACATGGCCAATTCATAGGCTTTATTGGTTTTAAACTCTGCCTGCCAAGCATCTGATTTTTTCACATACGCATCGACGGCTTGTTGGAGATTCATATTTTGCTTTAATGCAATCTGATCTTGTACGACGCTGGCCTGATTTTTTTCAATCCAACCATTCAACCACGTATCTACGGTCTGAATGGTTTGTATCTCTAAATCAATACAACTTTTATTTTCACAAAACGGTTTGGCAATTTTTGCTGCTTGCTCTCGAATATTTAAATAGGGCAAAACATCTGGATTGATCACGACCGCTTCAGAAGCGCCATCATCGGCCGGCTTTGTCGCTTTGTTTTCTTTTCCTGAATCACATGCACTGAGCAGCAAAACACTCCCCAAAAGTGCAAAAACTGTAGCATCCTTGAATATTTTCATGATGTCCTAAACGACCAAATGATTGCGTAATGTATGGATTTAAAAACTCTACCACAAAATAAAACAGCTTCACGAAGAAGCTGTTTTATTTCTGTAAAAGAACAACTTAGTGTTCACGTGTATTGCTGAACACGATATCCGGATAACGTTCTTGCATTAACTGTAAATTCACACGACTTGGTGCAAGATAAGTTAAATGACCACCGCCATCGACAGACAATTGGTCGTGTGCTTTTTTCTTAAATTCGTTGAATTTTTTCTCGTCATCACACGATACCCAACGTACGGTATTGATACTTACAGGCTCGTAAATACAATCAACTTTGTATTCTTCTTTCAGACGATAAGCCACAACTTCAAACTGAAGTACACCCACAGCACCCACGATTAAATCGTTACTGTTTTGCGGCATAAAGACCTGAGTTGCACCTTCTTCTGAAAGTTCTTTTAAGCCTTTTTGTAGCTGTTTTGACTTCAAAGGATCTTTTAAACGCACGCGACGGAACATTTCAGGGGCGAAGTGAGGAATACCGGTAAAGTGTAAATCTTCACCCGAAGTGAAGGTATCGCCGATCTGAATCGTACCATGGTTATGCAAACCGATAATGTCGCCCGGCCATGCTTCTTCAAGGTGCTGACGGTCACCAGCAAGGAACGTTAAAGCATCACTAATACGCACATCTTTACCTAGACGCACATGTTTCATTTTTAAGCCTTTTTCATACTTACCTGAACAGATACGCATGAATGCAATACGGTCACGGTGTTTTGGATCCATATTGGCTTGAATTTTAAAGACGAAACCTGTGAAGCCTTCTTCAGTCGCTTCAACTTTACGGTCTTGCGTCGGATGTGCTTTAGGTTCAGGCGCATATTGACTAAATGCATCCAGCACATGGTCCACACCAAAGTTACCGAGTGCCGTTCCAAACAAGACTGGCGTTTGGCGACCTGCCAAAAATTCATCACGATCTAAGGGCTCGTTGGCCATTTGAACCAATTCCAACGACTCTTCAAATGCAGCCCAAGCGAGTTCGCCGACTTTTTCACGCAAATCTGCATAGTCATAGCCATCACGGACTTCAATATCCGTAATAGTTGAACCGAAACCTGCCTTATAAACGTAGAATTTTTCTTCGAGTAGGTTAAATACACCGGCAAAGTCACGACCTGTGCCCAGTGGCCAAGTAATCGGAACACATTTAATTTTTAAAACATTTTCGATTTCATCAAGAAGTTCTAATGGCTCACGAATTTCACGGTCCATTTTGTTGACGAATGAAATAATCGGCGTGTCGCGCATACGACACACTTCCATCAATTTGATCGTACGGTCTTCGACACCTTTTGCACCATCAATCACCATAAGCGCAGAGTCAACAGCGGTTAATGTACGGTAGGTATCTTCAGAAAAGTCTTCATGCCCTGGGGTGTCGAGCAAGTTAATCATCTTGTCTTTAAACGGGAACTGCATAACAGAAGTGGTGATCGAAATACCACGTTCTTTTTCCATTTCCATCCAGTCAGACGTTGCCGCACGATCAGATTTACGGCTTTTTACCATACCTGCAACCTGAATCGCCTGTCCCCATAACAACAGTTTTTCTGTCATTGTGGTTTTACCGGCATCGGGGTGGGAAATAATAGCGAAAGTACGTCGCTGAGCGACCTGTGTCGCTAATTCTTCTTTAAAACTCATGAAAGACACCTACTGCAAAACTCGCAGTGCAAAAGATCAGATCTGATCAATATGGAAAATTGGCGATATTGTATCAGATTGACCATTAAAAATAATCAACCACATCGGGTTGAGTCAAAATCTTAGCGTGGCGTGTCTTGATGTTTTACATTGGATGACGACCTGTTTTTATCGACGATATAACGCATTTCTCTGTCTTTTTTTCTCACTCATTGGCAATGCGATCAGACTACGAGGACTTTATTCAACCTTCATTTTCATGCTTTCTTCAAGCTGTGCCACTGGCATCGGCATTCCTAACAAATATCCCTGCAACTGTTGGCAACCTAAACGTTTTAAAATTTCTGCTTGTTGTTCTGTCTCTACACCTTCTGCAGTGACCGTTAAACCCAGTCGAATTGCCAAGTGAATAATACTTTCTAAAATAATTTCTTCTTTAGAACCGACGCTCAAATTGCGGATAAACTCACGGTCAATTTTCAGCTCATCTACAGGCAGTTCTTTTAAATACAAGAAACTTGAATGTCCCGTTCCAAAGTCATCAATCGCAACTTTAATCCCCATCTTTCTCAAATGTTCAAAAGTTACGATACTGGCATCGATATGATGCATCGCAGTTGACTCGGTAATTTCAATAATTAAATGTGACGGGTTAATTTCATACCGTGCAAAAAGCGAATCTAAGGTACTAAATAAATGTTTATGTTCAAACTGAATCGCTGATAAATTGACCGCAATCGGATACAGCGGCATATTCAGCTTTTCCCAGTGCTGAATTTGCTTACAGGCTTCTTCAAGCGCCCAATAGCCCATGGCAATAATCAGTCCAGTTTTTTCTGCACCATTGATAAACTTATTTGGCGTCAGCATACCTAGAGTTGGATGATTCCAACGAATTAAGGCCTCAACCCCACAAATTTCACGATCAACGGCATTAAATTTTGGCTGATAAAATAAGATAAACTGTTGTTCTTCTACCGCTTTATACAAATCATTGATCAGTTTCGTCTGACTTTTTTCTTCAAATTGGTCGGCGGTATAATTAAAAAATGAATAGGTATTACGCCCCTGATACTTCGAACTCAGCATTGCGGTGTCTGCATTGATCAGTAGGTCTTGTAAGTTCGCACCATGTTCAGGGTACATCGCAATACCAATACTGCCTGAAATGTTAATTTCCTTACCTGCAATCAAAAAGCTTTCTTGCATCAATTCCAATATTTTTTCAGACATTGCTGTGGCAGAGTCATTGCTTGCCGACTCAAGCACAATCAGAAACTCGTCCCCACCGATTCGTAGCAATTTGGCTTTATCATTAATTAAACGGTGAATGCGTGTGGCAATTTGAATTAGTAGTTGATCACCGACATGGTGTCCAAACACATCATTGACCGCTTTAAAACGGTCGATATCAATATAAATAAAAGCAATTTTATCTTGTCTTAAGCGATGCTCTGTAAATAGAAAATGTGCATATTCAGCCAAAAATAGTCGATTAGGCAAACGGGTCAAATTGTCCTGTACCGCTTGATTGGCCAGTTCTCGATTTGCGCGCATCAACTGCAAACTGCGATGTTCTAAACGTTGCTCAAGTACTGCAACGCTAAAGGCCGCCATCAACAATAAACTGGTGACAAATAAGACAATAAATAGCAATAAATTATGGTTAATTTGAGCCGCAACCAATACATCCATCGAGTTTAGCGGTACAAAATCAACAGCTGCCATACCAATATAATGCATAGCGACAATGCTAAAAGTCAGCATGACCGCAACAAAGGCATTCATGATGTTACGTTTTGGCGAGTATTTATTTTTAAAAGTTAGCCAAAATGCCAAACACGAGCCACAGATCGCAACTAAAATTGAACAGATAACAATTAAAGGTTCGTATCGTTGTTCATAACCCTGAACGTCTAAACTCAACATCCCCGTGTAATGCATGCCGGAAATGCCTAGCCCCATTAAAACTGAGCCTAAAATTAAACGAGGAAATGGTAGCGTCAGTCGTGTGGTTAACCACACGGCAAAAGTGGACGCAACAAAGGCGATAAAATAAGATGTTAGGGTCAGACTGGTATCAAAACTATGATTTGAAGGCAAATGGCTGGCCATCATACCTACAAAATGCATGCACCAAATCGCAGCACCTAAAATTGCACCGCTGAATAATAAAATGACATTTTCATATCTTGGTCGCGTTCCACGGAACAACATTTGTTCGAGTGAAACAGCTAAGTAACAACTTAATAATGCAACTACGATTGAACCAACGACCAGATTGTAATCATAATGAATATGGGTCATATCAAGCGTTCCGCTTAGGTTATCGTGGCACTTTCTTTAACCGAATTACCCAATCTATCTCTTCCCTTTAACTTGTTACATTTTCAATTACTTACTTATTTTCTCTTAGAATCTATTAGTCTACGGTAATGGTCAAGTCTTTCTTTCAAGATTTTAAGCAACTGATTAATTTAAAAAAATAAAGCTTGATGAAGTTCACTAAAACTTAAACTTTTGATAAAAATTGCATCAGGTGTTTATTATTTTAGAACAGTTTCTAATCATAATAAAATGAATAAGTTAGAATCATTTATAGATTGCTTTCTAGATTTAAATCGAACACCGCCCTACTCACAAAAAAAATAGCGAGCCGTAGCTCGCTATTTCTCAATGGATAAATTCATCTTTTCTGTCAAAAACTCAAGTAATCATCTCAATGTTATTTATGGATGAATTACTTACTTTTTGGCTGTTGTTGTATGCGTTTTGCCTTGTAATTTGGCATAGTCCATTAGCACGTTTGCTGCTTCCGTCACAAAGACTTCTTCTTCAGGCAGTGCTGGACGTTGGTTTGCCTTCATTTTTGCACGTGCCTCCACCAATGCATCCATAGACGCTTGGTAGCTTTCCCAGTTGGCATAAGGTTTTTGACCCACCACTTTACGACGCTGATTTTCAGCATCCAAAGACTTTTGCTCTAGTGCCAACAGCTCGGCTTTACGCTTCGCTAAGTCAAGCACCACACGCTTTTGCTCTTCTGTCTTTTTCGCAATCGCAGTACGTTGCTCTAAATATTTAAATTGCGGATCAATGCTGACACGTTGCTGAGATGACTTAATCAAATCGGGAACATAGGCTTGGATCGAGCCTTCACGTTTAAACGGTGCTGTAGGAATGGTATCCCACTGTAAAGCATTTTTCGCTTTACGTTCACCAAACTCTTCATTGTAAATATCAACCAACTTAATATCAGGCACGACTCCTTTATTCTGGGTACTGCCGCCAGTCACGCGGTAAAATTTACGTTGCGTTAAGGTTGCTTGACCATAGGCTAAAGAGTCAAGTTGTACCTGCGCTGTTCCTTTACCCGTTGTGGTGCTACCAATCACCACACCACGTTCATAGTCTTGAATCGCAGCAGAATAAATTTCACTCGCAGACGCCGAAGCCAAGTTAATCAATACTGCCAATGGACCTGCATAAGTTTGCGCGCCCCCATCATCATCTTCAAACACGCTGACATTGCCATTGCCATCACGGATTTGCACCACTGGACCTGATTTAATCACTTGACCAAGCATACGTGCCACTTCTTCAAGTGAGCCACCAGGGTTGTTACGCAAGTCAATGATGATACCTTCAACATTTTGAGCATCTAAAGTTTTTAAGGCTTTATTGGTATCTTCTGACACAGAACGGTAGTCTGTACCTGCACGACGTGCACGATAGTTCAAGTAAAACGATGGAATTTCAATTACACCGAACTTATGCTTTTTGCCATCACGCTCAATTTCAACGGTACGTGAACGCACGCCTGCATCTTCTTCTTGAATCACATCACGTACAATTGTGACATTTCGCGCTTGATTCATGGACGCACCAGCACCCAATAAACGTAGAGTCACTTTGGTGCCACGTTTACCACGAATCAGTCCAACAATTTCATTACTCGGCCAACCGATCACATCCACCATTTTGTCGCCATCTTGGGCAACACCAACGATACGATCGCCTGACTTGACTTGTCCTGATTTGCTAGCAGGACCACCTTCCACAATCGTCTCGATTTTGGTGTAGTCTTCATTACCACGTTCAGGACGGATCGATACCCCAATCCCTTCCAATTGCAGCGTGGTTTGACGGTTCAATTCCATCGCATCTACAGGTGGGAAATAGTTACTGTGCGGATCATACGTCAGCATCATGGCATTCAGAGTTTTATCAAGCACATCATCGCTTTTTAAACGACTAATCCGCTCTAACTGACGTGTATAACGCTTGGTTAAAGTCTGTTCAGGTGTTAAATCTTCAGGACCAGTTAAATCTTGACCATTTGCCAAAGCAGGATCATCTTTCAACGCTTTCTGTTTGGCTTTCTCTTCTTCTTTGCTGATGGTTAAATTGATCAGCTGAGAGACCAACATTTTATTCCAATGCGCACGCTGTTCTTCTGTCGATTTAAAGAATGGCGCTTTTTCACGATCGGTTTCGATGTAGTTATTCGGTTGATTTAAATTCTGTGGCTTTTTCAGCTCTTCCAACATATAGGTGTAGAACTGTTTTAAGCGCTCACGATATTGCGCATGAATCGCATACGGCCCTGTTAAATTGCCCGCTTTGAGATTTGCACCAAAAGTTGAACCATAACGTTTTTTATAATTTTCAATATCCGATGCCAAGAACAACGTATGTTCAGCATCTAAACTATCAATATAAAAATCTAAAATACGGTTAGATGTATTGGCATCTAAACGCTGATTTAAATAGTGTTGACGGTCTACCAATGTTGCAAGCTGACGTGAGACCAAGGCTTGCTCTTGTGTGGGCTGAATGGTACCCGCGCTCACTGCTTCTGTATTATTGGCAGCAATTGCGTCATTCACCACATGAGTGAAAAAGAATCCACCTGTCGCAATCGCAACGGCACAAGCTAATGTTTGAAGTTTCATAAATAATTTGTACTTCCTTGGTATTAAGACCAATATTACCGTGTTGGTTTTCGACCTGAATTGAATAGATTCAAAATCTTAAACAACTTAATATGTTTATGTCGTGTAGTTTTATCATATTCTCTGCTGACAAAGTGTAGCAAATCATTGCAGAATTCAGGTATTGTTTTTCCTTAAAAATTCCAACACGGACACCGAATATGATTGGCGCATTAATGCTCGACATTGCTGGCACAGAACTTACCCAAGAAGATATTGAACTATTACAGGCACCACAAGTTGGCGGCATGATTTTATTTGGTCGTAACATTGAATCTCCTGAACAAGTTCGTGCCCTAACCGACCATATGCGTCAAATTCGTCCTGATATTTTAATTGCGGTCGATCAGGAAGGTGGTCGTGTACAACGCTTAAAGCAAGGCTTCACACTCCTACCAGCTATGGGTAAGTTTGGAGAACTTTACTTAACTGAACCTGAAAAAGCTGTTGAACTGGCTGAACAATGTGGCTGGTTGATGGCAGCTGAAGTCCTTGCGGTCGGCATCGATTTTAGTTTTGCACCAGTGCTGGACCTAAATGATGTCAGTGATGTGATTGGTGACCGTGGTTTTGCCAAAAATATGCAAGACATCATTCCACTGGCAAGTGCTTTCTTAAAAGGTATGAAACGTGCGGGGATGGCATCTACAGGTAAGCATTTCCCAGGCCATGGCTCGGTGAAAGCAGATTCACATGTTGCTGCTGCCATTGACCATCGTAGTTATGAAGAAATCTATCAAAAAGACATGCAAAGCTTTATTCAACTGCAACCACAGCTTGATGCCTTAATGCCTGCGCATGTGATTTATGAAAATATTGATCCTAATCCTGCTGGATTTTCACCGTATTGGATTCAGAAAGTCTTACGTCAAGAGCTCCAATTTGATGGCGTTTTATTCTCCGATGATTTAAGCATGCAAGCAGCTTGTGTCGCTGGCGGCGCAGATGCTCGTATCCAAGCAGCATTAAATGCAGGTTGTGATATGGGCCTCGTATGTAATAACCGTGAATCTGCATGCATTGCGCTTGATGGAATTCAAAACTTGGCTCTTCCAAATCAGGAACGCTTAGAACGTATGCGCGGAAAAATCCCACAAATTGAGATTGGACAAAGCATTGAACTCGGAGCGGACTGGCAAAATGTGCGTAACCGTATCGTGGATTTTAAAAATCAATATTGCTAATCCAAGACTTTCAAAATTCTAGAAAATGGAGCACGACAAGGTGCTCCTTTTTGATTTATGATGAAGTCAAAATAAGTGCTTCGGCGCTATACAAAAATTGCCAATAAAAACAACATTAGGTCAGGACGACATGACACAAAGTTTATCGGAACATCGACACATTTCCTTTACTGCACATTACACCGGCTATATTTGGTACAGCATGGGGATTTCGCATCCCGTTTTTGCCACACGTAAAGGCAAATTTTTAGCACGTTTAGTCCATCCTTTAGAAAGCTGGGCAGAAAAGAATGTGGGCGGTAGCATGCGTTCGACGCTTAAACAGCGCCATGCCATGATCGATCAACATTTAGATCAACTCATTGCCCAACACCCTCAGCTACAAGTCCTTGAAATTGCTTGTGGCCTCTCCCCGCGCGGTTGGAATTTTCGCACCAAACATCCTGAAATTGACTATCGTGAACTCGACTTGCCAGATATGGCAAAAATCAAAACACAGGCACTCAAACAGATTGACCCGCATGCCCCTGAGGTCTTAACTGGTGACATTTTCACTCAAGATTTTGAACGTATTTTTCAGAGTTTTGACCCTGAACGTCCTTTGGTGGTGATTAGCGAAGGTCTGATTAATTATTTTGATCAAACGCTACTGAATAAGTTATTGCAAGGGATCACCGAATATGGCGCTTCATTTCAGGAATTACATTATCTGACCGACATCTATCCTGAACCCGTCAAGAACCGTTTAGCACGTTTTATTTGGGCCAGTAGTAAATTACTCAAAGTCATGTCTCGCAGCGCTTTTACTTTTCATTTTCAATCCCCTGCTGAATTACAGCAGTTTTTCAGTCATACAGGATTTGAAGAAGTAGACGTCGTTCAGCCGGCCTTATACTTTCCACAACAGCAACAAGATCAAGTGATTCCATTTCACGATGCAGAGCAGCACAGTGGAGATTTGGTTTGGATGGTCCATGCCAAAACAAAAAAACAGCGCTAACGCGCTGTTTTTTTTACTTGTTCATGTTTTAACTTACGGCTTCTAATAACAACACATCTTCTTTTTGGCGTTGTACAAAGCGCAATAGACGCTCTGCCAACTCAAAACTACCATGCTTAAACAAAGCTCGAACCTGCGTATCCACAACGTCAAAGATGAGACATTCAATTTTAAACTCACCTTCTTCATCTTCTAGATGTAATGCCAAATCCCGTGGATATGCGTGCATGCAGTCCAACATTTCAGCCTGTACATTCAGCAACACGCCGAAATAATTTAAATCCGTAATTTGAGTGTCAACCACGAGGTCTGAATGGCGATGAGATAAATGCGTGAATGGCTGTTGTACACTTACACGCGCTTCGCCACGGCGTTCAATATTTTGCATTTGCTCTCGGCTCATTGGAATGATTCCTTCCAACTGCTGAATAGACTCACCGCGTAGATAAGTTGCAAACAAATTCATGGTTTCCTTACGGCGTTGCAACTGCGGTAAATGATCCGCATTGGCAATCATGGCAAATTGCATATTCGGACATTGCAAGGCAAAGCCCGCATTTTCATGTGGCAAAGTAAAACTGTCGTACTGCCCGCAAGACACCAATACATCACACTGTGGAATCGGCACGTCTTGCAAACGCAGCAAACGGTTACAGTTAATGTCATAACGCTCTTGTTCGGTATTGGTGAATTCAGCCATTTGTCTAAAGAACAAACGCTTTGCTGTCGGTGACATCCGCGTCACATCCAGTTTGGCATGATTGACCAAATACAAAATCACCGCTTGACCAAATTCATCCATGCGTTGTTCTTTCATCAAATGCAAGGATTCTTCAAGCAACATGCGCCAGCTCTTGCGCGTTTTTTGCATTACGCCCATCAATATCATGCGGTCAATCAATTCAGGACGTTGATCCGCCAGTCCTGCAGCCACCACTGAACCTAGTGACATCCCCATCACGGATACTTTTTCTAGCCCGACGATATCCAACCAAACGCCTAACATCTGTGCCAGATCACCCAACTCTAAAGTCCCTGCCGACACCGAAGTATCGACATTGGTAATTTGCTGATTTGAGCCCATAGAGGGTAAATCAATTAAAATAATAGGTCCTGCCGCAAATAGTTGTTCGACACAATATTTGTAGGAATTAAAGTTTTGAAATGCACCACCAATAATAACAATCGGGGTGCGATGAATGGTTTCAGGTTGTGCAATGGCCATATATTCGACCTTCCAGCCATCAATCCATGTCGTTCTGGCAGGCTGTTTAAAGCTTTGCTTGTCATACAGATCGAAAAAACTGTAATGCGTACTTTCCTGTACGGTGGGATCCATTTGGATAATGGAATTCATATTCCTTTCCTCCATTCCTGCCTTATTTTTATTGTCAGGAATTCATTTAGAGACTCTGCTCGACTTAGCGTCCTGCTCTTTAATCGTTATTTGTACGACTTCAATGTCGCTATTGTTTCATTCTATACAGAGGTTCATTTTACAAGCAACTGATATCCCCGCCGCTTATCTACTTTTGCTCTAAAAACAATTTCAAAATGTTAATTCTGGTCAGCAAGTACAGTCGAATATGCACTTAAGTGCTTCATTGTTCAGTCACAGGCTGTTAATATCGAGTTGAAATTTCTAAGTGATCAAACCGCTATGCAAGAGTCTATTGAACAATACATGCAAACGGTAGGACAGCAAGCACGCACAGCATCACGTGTGCTCGCAGGGGCTTCTACCCAGACTAAAAATAATGCCTTATCAGCAATTTATACTGCTTTACAAAACAGTGAAACTGCAATTTTGGCAGCTAACCAAGTGGATATGACCAAAGCGCATAACAACAACTTGGATAGCGCTCTACTTGATCGCTTAGAACTTACCCCCACACGCTTTAAAGGCATGCTCCAAGGTCTAAAAGATGTAATCGCACTGACTGACCCGATTGGCGAAATTACCGATATGGCCTTCCGTCCGACAGGTATTCAGCTGGGCAAAATGCGTGTGCCGCTAGGTGTTGTCGGCATGATTTACGAATCTCGCCCAAATGTAACCCTTGAAGCCGCATCTTTAGCGCTTAAATCAGGTAACGCCATTATTTTACGTGGTGGTTCTGAAGCGTTGGAATCTAACCAAGCAATTGCGGCAGCGATTCAACATGGCTTAACTGCCGCAGGTGTACCTGAACATGCCGTTCAAGTAATTAATACCCCAGACCGTGCTGCGGTTGGCCAATTAATTACTATGCCTGAATATGTCGATGTGATCGTACCTCGTGGTGGCAAAAGCTTAATTGAACGTATTACCAATGAAGCACGTGTGCCTGTTATCAAACATCTTGATGGTAACTGCCATGTTTTTGTGGAAGCTCAGGCTGATTTGCAAAAAGCATTACCTATTGCGCTTAATGCCAAAACACACCGTTATGGCGTATGTAATGCCATGGAAACCTTACTTGTCGATGAAAATGTCGCTGAAGAGTTTTTACCACGCATTGCTGAACTCTATGCGGAGAAAAAAGTTGAACTGCGTGGCTGTGCTGAAACGCAGCGCATTTTGGGCGAATCGATTGTTCCTGCAACTGAGGAAGATTGGTACACTGAATACTTAGGCCCGATTTTGGCAGTGAAAGTCGTTACAGGCTTAGATGAAGCGATTGAGCACATCAATAAATATGGCTCACACCATACCGACTCAATCATTACCGAAAACTTTAGTCTGGCTCGTCAGTTCTTGGCGCGTGTAGATTCGAGTTCAGTGATGATTAATGCCTCAACGCGCTTTGCAGATGGGTTTGAATATGGTCTTGGTGCTGAGATTGGTATTTCAACCGATAAAATCCATGCACGTGGTCCAGTCGGTCTTGAAGGTCTGACTTCTCAAAAATGGATTGTGTTTGGTGATGGTCAAATTCGCCAATAACACCCAATAAGACAACGAAAGCTGTGCTTTTATGATTAAAGGCACAGCTTTTTTTATGGCGATTTAAAAAATTAGACCCAGGGTTCACATATTGAAATATAAGCCTGCAAACACACAGGATATAGAATCGAAAACAGATTTTTTGACAATTAAATACTTAAGAAGAATGAGAAAAGTTAAATTTACCTGCTTTTTTGCAACAATTTGAGGATTACAGCGCAGCGAACGCATGTTATGTTCTATGTATATCCCTTAAATCGTATAAATTTTGAGGACTATTTTATTAATAAATGAAAACTATGAACTGATAAATTTTAATTATTATTGTGCTCAGGGTCGATAGTGCTTAAGTCTAATCTCCTAAAGTCTATCTAGGACGATAAAAAAACCCATGATAAAACATCATCACAGATCTAAATTGTATCAATCAATACAACTGCAATCAGATCAATATTATGGATAAGTATTTCAATTAGAATTCGGGTATTTAAACGTGTCTACATCAGTATTAGTAATTAACTGCGGATCTTCTTCTATCAAATATGCGTTAGTTTCTGAGCGCCGTGAAGATCGTATTTTTGGTCTAGCCGAGAACCTAGGTTCTGCTGATGCACGTATTAAAGGGGTCACTACAGGTGGTGATGCGCTTGAGCTGTCTATTCCACATGCTGACCATGAAAAAGCCCTTGAAACTATTTTAGAGCGTTTGGCTCACCATAATCCTCAAGCGATTGGTCACCGTGTTGTTCACGGCGGTACATTAACCAAAGCTGAGCTATTAACACCAGAAATTATTGAACGTATTCGTGAAGCTACACCGCTTGCTCCATTGCATAACCCGGCTCACTTGGTAGGGATCGAAGCAACCATGCGCTTGTTCCCTGAACTTCCGCAAGTAGCCGTATTTGATACAGCATTCCACCAAACCATGCCGTCTCATGCATACCGTTATGCATTACCAAAATTCTTGTACACACAACATAACGTACGTCGTTATGGATTCCATGGTACTAGCCATGCCTACGTATCTGAGCGTGGCTCAATGTTGGCAGGCAGCTTTAAACAAGGTGGCTGGTTAACGGCACACTTAGGCAATGGTAGCTCGACTTGTGCGATTTGGAATGGTCAATCTGTAGATACGTCAATGGGTCTAACACCTCTTGAAGGTGTGGTGATGGGCACACGTAGTGGTGATGTCGACCCAAGTATTCACAGCTTCCTTGCAAGCAACTTAGGTTGGGATATCTACAAAATCGATAAGATGCTGAACAGCCAATCAGGCCTACTCGGTTTGTCTGATCTTTCAAATGACATGCGTACGTTGATCGAAGCATCGGAACAAGGCAACGAAGATGCCGCACTTGCCATTGAAGTATTCTGCTACCGTTTAGCAAAATCTTTGGCAGGTCTCAGCTGTGGTCTACCACGTATTGACGGTTTATTCTTTACCGGTGGTATTGGTGAAAATTCTGCCTACATTCGTGAAAAAACGGTTTCATACTTACCGCACTTTGGTTTCAACCTGAGTAAAGAATTAAATGACAACTTAAAACGCGGTACTGAAGGTCGTATTGACCATGGTACTGGCCCACAAATTTGGGTTGTTCCAACCGATGAAGAAGGCCGTATTGCCAAAGAAACTGAGCATGTTGTAGACGAGGTGACAGCGTCTGCTACAAAAAAGTCTGATGCTGAAGCTGCGATTGCATAAGCAATCGCATCAGCCCCTTCGCCTTCAATATTAATTTTTAGCTTTAATTTAGACACCGTATGAAAACAATTTTACTCGTGCCAACTGGGGAAGGTGTAGGTTTAACATCTGCATGCTTAGGTTTAATTTATGCTTTGGAATGCCAAGGGGTCAAAGCAGGTTTTCTGAAACCATTTTCACAGGAAAATGTCGCAGATACTGTAGACCGTACAACGGCTCTTTATCGTCATTTATTTAATAATGAAACGGTAGAACCCATTCATCATGCCACCATCGTGAAACAACTGAGTCATGATGAAAGTGATGAATTGCTCGAAGAAGCAGTTCGTTTGCACCGTGAAATTGCAAAAAAGCATGATCTGATTATTGTTGAAGGCTTGGTTCCAAACAGCCGAGATAACTTTGCCTCAGAACTGAACGCGACATTAGCAAAAGCTCTTGATGCTAAAGTAATTATTGTCAGCACAGCAGATATTCAAAATGCCACGAAAACGGCTGAGAAAATTGACAGTTCTCTACGCCAATTCGGTGGTGCAGCATCTGAACGTACTGCGGGCGTTTTGTTTATGCGCACACGTGGTTTGCCAGAAGAATCTGCGCAAATTCCTGTCACGCTTGATCCAAATCTGCGTTTAATCAGTGATACCAATAAATTTGTACTCGAATTACAACAAAGTAATCCGCAAATGGGTTCTACACAGCTACCTGTCATTGGCCTCGTTCCATTTAGTAATACGCTCAGCGTACCGCGCATGTCTGACTTGGCGACGCATATCCAAGCAGAATGGATCAACCAAGGCGATGCTGCTCATCGCCGCGTACTGCATAGCAGCTTAGTTGCATCTAATATTGAACATGAACTTCACAAATTTGTGGCAGGCGAACTGATTATCAGCGCCTCTGACCGTATTGATGTGTTGTTGGCTTCTAGCCTTGCAAGTAGCAATGGTATTCCACTTGCCGGTTTGGTTTTGACTGAACATCATCAACCGAACCCACAAGTTTTAGATTTCTGCCAAACCGCGATTAAGCAAGGCTTACCGATTTTACATACGCCTTTAAGCACGTTTGAAACGGCACAACAACTTTCAAATTTAGGCAATGAAATTCCTGTCGATGACGTCGAACGTGCAGAGCAAGTGACCCGCTTTGTTTCAAGCCACATCAATGCTGAGTGGATTACTGAAGTATTAAATGGTTCGTATCAACCCCGTTTGTCCCCTTCTGCATTCCGTCATGAATTGGTACAAAAAT
Organism: Acinetobacter sp. YH12145; assembly: GCF_013418335.1. Taxonomy (NCBI): domain Bacteria; kingdom Pseudomonadati; phylum Pseudomonadota; class Gammaproteobacteria; order Moraxellales; family Moraxellaceae; genus Acinetobacter; species Acinetobacter sp. YH12145. Next base: position 124,860 of record NZ_VPCE01000006.1, read on the forward strand.
CGATTGCTGCGAAAAAACGAATTGTTCTACCTGAAGGTGATGAACCACGCACCATTCAGGCGGCTGCCATTTGTCAATCACGTGGCATTGCACACTGTATTTTATTGGCAAAACCTGAAGCCGTGATTGAAGTTGCAAAAGCACGTAATATCGAACTTCCACATGATTTGGAAATTATTGATCCAGATCTGATTCGTGAAAACTATGTGCCTAAAATGGTTGAGCTGCGTAAAGGCAAACTCAATGATCTACAAGCACGCGAACAGCTACAAGATACTGTTGTTTTAGGCACCATGATGCTTGCACTCGATCAGGTGGATGGCTTAGTCTCAGGCGCAGTACATACTACGGCAAATACTGTACGTCCTGCATTCCAATTGATTAAGACCGCACCTGAATATTCATTGGTTTCATCTGTGTTCTTTATGCTGTTACCAGATGAAGTTTATGTATATGGTGATTGTGCAATTAATCCAGATCCAAATGCAGAACAGCTTGCAGAGATTGCGATTCAATCTGCAGATTCAGCGAAAGCTTTTGGTATTGACCCACGTATCGCAATGATTTCGTATTCAACAGGTACTTCTGGTGCAGGTGCAGATGTCGAGAAAGTGGCTGAAGCAACACGTATTGCCAAAGAACGCCGCCCAGACTTACTTATTGATGGCCCGCTTCAATACGATGCTGCATCGGTGGAAAGTGTGGGACGCTCTAAAGCACCTGACTCGAAAGTGGCTGGTCGTGCCAATGTGTTTATCTTCCCTGATTTAAATACAGGTAATACAACCTATAAAGCAGTTCAACGTTCTGCAAATGTAGTCAGTGTTGGCCCAATGCTGCAAGGTTTAAACAAGCCTGTAAATGACTTGTCACGTGGGGCTTTGGTCGATGACATCGTATTTACCATTGCATTAACGGCAATCCAATCCGAACAGCAAGAAGCTTAATTTTAGTTTCGAGTTCTAAACCACCCTTTCGAAAGATTGGGTGGTTTTTTTATTCATTCCGATTTTCCCGCATTTCAATCTTATTTATATTGCGATAATTTTCATCTTATTAATTCTTGTCATCTTAGAGTCAATATTATTGCTTATGGTATGAGTGCTTTTTTAATTATTCAAAACTTAGCTATATCATGACAAACTTAAAATTTTATACTCCATGTGCCATCTCTACATTAATATGGGTTTGCTTAAGCGCACACTCCATGGCCGCAGATTCATATCTAACACCTGACTCAGCTCCAAATAGTCTTGAAATATTATCTACTCCTCCACAAGCCTATAGTGGAGATTTTATTCGTGATCAAAGTATTTTTAAACAATCTCAATATTTGAAAAATACGGCTCGCTGGCAGCAAGCACAAATTGATGCTGATGTTTCAGATGCACACTTAGGGCGACCTTTTTCACCTGCATTTGGCGTAGAAATTAATGAGAAAAATACACCTATTTTATTTGAAATTTTAAGAAAGATTAAACTTGATAGTAGATACTCTACTCAAACTGCAAAAAAGAAATATAGCCGTGAACGTCCATATGGCTATTTTAATGTCAGCACTTGTACTCCTGAAGAAGAAAATGAAAAAAATCAATATGTTTCCTATCCTTCTGGACATACAACTATCGGTTGGACATATGCATTAGTCTTAGCAGAGTTACGTCCTGAGCGTCAAAGTCAAATTCTTAAACGTGGTATTGAATTTGGTCAAAGCCGAGTCGTGTGCAATATGCATTGGCAAAGTGATGTCGATGCTGGCCGTATTATGGGAGCAGCACAATTTTCACGCTTGCAGGCAGATCCACAGTTCCAAGCCGATATGATCAAAGCCAAAACTGAAATTAACCATCTTATTTCTGCCACACATACAAAATCTGATTAAAAAAATCAGCATCTTGTCCCATTGCATAGATAGTAGATCACATGCATGGGCAGTGGTTTTTAATAGATGTGCATGTCCAATATAAAAATAAAGCGCTTAGAACCATCTAAGCGCTTTATTTAATTTAGCAGAAGTATTTTGATACCGTTTTATTAAGATTCAATCTGCTTCAGTTCTGGCTTGCCGTAAGCCACTTCAAAACTTGCTACGGTCGTCATTTTTCCACCTGGTTTTTCAACAAAGTCTAGAACCTTTAAGTCTGTACGCATATAGTCTTTAAAAAAGTCTAAAGTCTGATAACCGCGTTGATCATTGATAAATTTGATGTGTGGATTTAACTTCAGCACATCTTCCTGCCCTGGACGGATTGGTTGACCATTGCCGGTAGAGGTTATCGATGTAGTTAAAAATTCGGTTGCAATCGATGGACTCTTAAAATCATTCAAATCACTTGGAATATTCGCTGCAAAATATTGATGCAAATCTCCTGATAAAATTACTGTATTACCATGAGGTGCATTTTTTTTGATAGATTCAATCAAGCGCTCGCGTGCGTATGGATAGCCATTCCACGTATCTTTCCCAAAATAAGCTTTGCCTGATTTGTTATAACGTACCCAAGGCATAACCTGAATTTGCTGTGCCAAGACATTCCAACGCTTATCATGGCGCATTTGCTTCGCCAACCATTGCTCTTGTGCTTTACCAAGAACCTGCTCATTTCGGCTATTCTCAGTACGGCAGTAATCTACTTTATCAAACCCATCTTCTAACTGAGCTTTGGTGCATAAAATTGGAGAACGGTACTGGCGTGTATCCAAAATATTCATCCGTAGCATTTTGCCATAATCTAAAGTGCGGTAAGCAAGGATATCTGGGCCGTTCGGCTTCTGTTTTAAACGCACAGGCATATATTCATACCATGCTTGAAACGCTGCTGCGCGACGCAGTAAAAATATGTCTTTCTTCTCGCCTTTTTCTTCAATATCTGCAGCCCAGTTGTTATCCACTTCATGATCATCAAACGTCATCGCAAAAGGTGCAGATGCATGTGCAGCTTGTAAATCGGGATCCGCACGGTACTGTGCATAACGAATACGATATTGCAGTAAAGTTTGAATTTCAGGACCAATATGTTGACGTGCAGGAATTGAAACTCTTAGATCTCCAATTGCACGTCCCCCGCCTTTACCCTCTGGCCCTTCATAAATGTAATCACCATAGTGAAAGACAATATCGATATCTTTTTCTTGGCTCAAATAATCATAAGCGGTGTAATAGCCAGTTTCATAATGCTGACATCCCACTACAGCGACTCGAACTCGCTCTGGCATTTGGTGCGCGGCAGGTGCTGATTTTGCCGTGCCTACTGGGCTTTCATAACCAGATAGCCGGAATCGATAATAATAACGTGTCATCGGTGCTAAACCGGCCACTTCCACATGCACGGTGTGATGCAAGTCAGGATGTGCCTGTGCTTTGCCAGTTTGCACAATTTTTTTAAATTCAGTATCTGTAGCAATATCCCAATCTACTTCAACTGCTTCCTTCGGCATCCCACCATCTACAGAAAGTGGATATGGTGCAACACGCGTCCAAATCACAAAACCATCTGGCCAAGGCTCACCTGAGGCAACACCTAATTGAAACGGACTAATCGGAAATTTGGCATTTGCCCACGTGCTTACTGGACTCAGTCCAGAAAATAACGCTAAAGACCCGACTCCCATCAAACCCTTTAAGAATTGACGACGATTCGAATTAATATGATTCATTTTTATTTCTCTATAAACTTATTAATAAATTAATCTGATCAGTTTTGGATTAGAAAATTGGCATGGTGTAGGTCAAGTAGATACGGCTTTGTTCTTGCTTAGTTCCTGTACTTTTTTTGAATTTTCCGTACTGAGCGGTAAAACCTAAATTTTTGAATTTCCCTTCTGGAACTTTATAACGCAAGGTATAGTCAATTTCGGACTCAGTTGCACAACCACATTTACCAAAGTCACGTCCTTGTACTTTCAGGAACGATACATTTAAGCCTTTTAAGTATTGATTATTGAAGTCATATCGATAGCCATACCATGTGGACTTTTCGCCTGCATTAGTAAAGTTCTGCAACAGACGATTTGTTGGCAAATAAATGAACGTACCATCCGCACCATTATCTAAACTGCCCTGATTCATATGCAGAAAATCGCCATCATCACCAATTTTTTGCGCGCCAAATTGCAGCTGATGATTTTTAAATTTGTATTTGAAGTCTACACTGGCTGTCTGATTATCTACTTTGGCACCATAGCCTTTTTCACCACGCTCATTAGCTCCAGTCGCTTGAGTATCAAATAAACGTAAGTCCGTATTAAAACTCTGGTTTTCACTGAATGGAAATTTGTGTTTCACGCCGATAAATTGCTGTACATAAAAATCATCTAGCTCACCTGCATAGTACTGTAGCGTTAAATTTTTATTGGGCTTCCAGTCCGCACCGCCAAACATAAACCCATCACTGGTTTCAGTCGCGCCTTTAATAGAAAGCTTTGACGCATCTCGTGATGCACGTGGAATTGCTTTAGTGACGTAACCACCCGTTAAAGTCAATCCCTTTACATCTTTAGAAGTGACTTGACCACCTAAATAGGCAGATTCGAGCAAGCGAGCAAAGCTTCGACTTAAAATGGGTAAATTAGGGCGTAACTCCCCGACTTTTACATCAGTTTTCTGATAGCGCGCTTTTAAAGTGGGATATGCACGTGTCCAATAATTTGTTGGACTACCATCACCCTCTAAAGGAAACATCAACGAATTTTTGGCTTTATCTTTACTGCCGTCTAAACGTATACCTGCTGCCGCAGTCGCATCTAAACCAAAACCGACTTGACCTTCGGTAAAGCCAGATTGATAACTCAATTCAATACCTTGTCCCCAAACTGTCGAATCTTTATCGTTAGGCTCTTGATCTTGATCAAAATAATAATTTTTAAAATCTATTTCTGCTTTACTATCTTTAATAAATTCTGCTTGTGCTGCCTGCATTGTCAGCATGGGGGTGAAAACCATACAGCAGATGAGTGCTTTGTAATTCAACGTCTAACCTCTTTGGTCCTTGAGAAATACTGCAATAACCTAAAGACTCTGTATGACAATACACTTGCAATCCCATGACAATTACATGAAAAATAAAACAAATGTTTAATATAAATATTTGATAATATAAAAATTAGAGTTATTTTTTTTAAGCACTTATATACGAAAAAAGTTGACCATTAAAAGAACTGCAAGCACTCCATTTTTTGACTGCTAAGCTCTAAGCCTGATTTTAAAGAAGATTGCTCAAGAACTTTTATAAAACCTTGTTTAGAATAAAATTGAGTAGCTCGTAAATTAGTTAATTCAACACGAAGTACAATTTTTGTATAACCTTGGTTTGCTGCATATTTTGTAGACTAGATATTAAAAGATCAGCAACACTGTTTCCCCGATAATTCTCATACAACCACATTGCAACTACAGTAAATTCATGCTGTTTATCAATAGTACCTCCAACCATGCCTACAGCTCTCATTCCGTCAAATGCCAATAGAAACTGGCATGGTCTTTTTTGCGCAGCTCTATCACGCCATTCAGAATCACTATGAGTTTTAGTTTTTTCAAAAGTTGCTGTAAATGCATCGGGACTGTCTTGTAATGCTTCTAGCCGTACATTTTTCAGTATCTCCCAATCTGATTCAACAGTTGGTCGTACAGTAACAGAGCTCATTTTTATTTTATCTCTCAATTAATTACTTCAAAATTTAGCGTTTATAATTAAAGTTTAGTAAAAAATTGAAAGCTCTAGCGATCAACGATGATTATCACTCTGAGGCAAACTAATGCCAAGACTAAAAATTAGCTATTACTCATGATTAGATTTGAAGATTTGAAGATTTGAAGATTTGAAGATTTGAAGATTTGAAGATTTGAAGATTTGAAGAAGAATATTATTTTTATAAAATTTAAAGCAAAAAAAAGAAGATAAAGCTTTAGGCTTGATCTTCTTGTTGACCGTAGAACCAAGTTGCTGCGATAAACAGAGAAAAACCAATAACTGACAACACTGGAGTAACCATATATTTCACACTCTAACTTTGATGACGTCATTATGTAAAAGTTTTATGACAGTTATATGACAAATATGAAATATTCAAAAATAATAAATATTATTTAATTTCAAAATCTTAGAAACAAAAACAAATCTTCTCCTCTAGTTATGTGACAAATATTTCATGAAATATGACAGTGAAAACGTCATTTTTAGGATATTGATGGCAGCGAAACATGGCACTGTTAAACCCTATTAAACTTTCGGCCAAAGATTAAGCGAAATACCCACACAACTGTGTTTTTGTCTTATAATTTAGCCCGCTAGCTATCAGCCCGCTCAAGAGATATTTGTATGACAACTATTATCAAGCAAGATGACTTGATCACATCGGTAAAAGATGCGCTTCAGTTCATTTCTTACTATCACCCACAGGACTTCATCCAAGCGATGAGCCGTGCGTATGACCGTGAAGAAAACAAAGCCGCAAAAGACGCGATTGCACAAATTTTAATTAACTCTCGTATGTGTGCAGAAGGCCATCGTCCTATCTGTCAAGATACGGGTATTGTGAACGTATTTCTTGAAGTGGGCTTAGACGTTAAATTTGATTTAACCATGAGCCTAGACGATGCAATCAACGAAGGTGTACGTCAAGGTTATCTTGAAAACTCAAACATTCTTCGTGCATCAGTATTAGCTGATCCTGCTTTTGGTCGTAAAAATACCAAAGACAACACCCCTGCTGTAATTCACTACAAACTCGTTCCGGGTAATAAAGTTGATATTACTGTTGCTGCTAAAGGTGGTGGTTCAGAAAATAAATCTAAGCTTGCAATGCTTAACCCTTCTGACTCTATCGTAGATTGGGTACTTAAAACTGTTCCAACAATGGGTGCAGGTTGGTGTCCTCCTGGTATGCTCGGTATCGGTATTGGTGGTACTGCTGAAAAAGCCATGATGCTTGCAAAAGAAGCTTTAATGGAAGAAATCAACATGGACGAATTACTTCGTCGTGGCCCACAAAACCAAATCGAAGAACTTCGTATCGAAATCTTCGAAAAAGTAAATGCTTTAGGTATTGGTGCTCAAGGTCTTGGCGGTTTAACCACTGTTCTTGATATCAAAATCAAAGACTACCCATGTCACGCTGCGGGTAAACCAGTAGGTATGATTCCAAACTGTGCTGCAACTCGTCATGCGCATTTCCAATTAGACGGTTCAGGTGTAGCGCATATTCAAGCGCCTAGCCTTGAAGACTACCCTGCAGTGACTTGGGATTCATCAACGTCTAAACGTGTTGACTTAGACAACATTACTCAAGAAGAAATGAACTCTTGGCAACCAGGTGACACACTACTTCTTAACGGTACAATCTATACAGGTCGTGACGCTGCGCACAAACGTATGGTTGACATGTTAAACAAAGGTGAAGAACTTCCAGTTGACCTAAAAGGTAAATTTATTTACTACGTTGGCCCTGTTGATCCAGTCGGTGACGAAGTCGTTGGTCCTGCTGGCCCAACAACTGCAACACGTATGGATAAGTTCACACGTCAAGTGCTTGAAGCAACTGGCATGTTCGGTATGATTGGTAAAGCGGATCGTGGTCCTGCTGCTGTTGAAGCTATCAAAGACAACAAAGCAACTTACCTCATGGCTGTTGGTGGTGCTGCGTACTTAGTATCGAAAGCGATTCGTGAAGCTGAAGTGGTTGCTTTCGCTGACTTAGGTATGGAAGCGATCTACAAATTTGTTGTAAAAGACATGCCTGTATCTGTAGCTGTTGACGTAAATGGTACTTCTGTTCACGCAACTGCACCAAAAATCTGGCAAGCAAAAATTGGTAAAATCCCAGTAGTTGATGCTGCTACGAACTAATTTCACCACATTCAAGATCTAAAAAAGCACCCCATCGGGTGCTTTTTTATTGTCACTGTTTAGATTCTACCAAGTTAATGGATTCCACAGTTTAAAAGGCTTGGTCAACTGCACATCTTCCGCAGGATCATAATGAGGTGCCTTCAACTTCTGCGCACTTTTCCGCACTTTTCCAGTGTTTTGATCTTCTGCCACAAAGTTAAAACTGTTGGATTTCAACTCTGTAAATGCGATTTCATTTCGACCAATTTTTTCAGGCATGAGCAGCAATGGCCCTGAAACCGTTCTTTTACTGGATAAATTCTCTTCATCATATTTAATGAAGTAAGTTTGACCTGCTTCAACATCAAAGTCTAAATATTTAGGCTTTTGAAAATGATTCACCCCCAAAGGGCGACTGGACGATAAGCGGTAATTCCCTGCCGGTAACTCCACCCAGTAATAATGATTATTCAATAAACTTGGAATACGCTCACTATTCAGAAATAAGCTGCTGGCCACAATTTCTTGACGGTTCCATTTACTGTCTGGACGATATAAGTACACAATCGCTGCTTGGTCATGCTGAGCTTTCACTTCTTGAAAATGTCGACCTTGTTTCTGATTGACCCAACCACCAATGGTAAACATACCTAAGCGATATTGCTCAATATGACCCGGTGTACTTTCAGGATCCACGGGCTTTAATGTTGAAGCCAATGACGTTTGCTCAACGGCTGATTTTCCATGACAACCCAGCAGCGCTACACTGCTTAAAAGTAGAATTGCAACTCCACGCATGATTATCCCTCACTGCGTCTTTTTTTATTTTTACACTTTTGTTTTCAGTTTTTTACATTCAGGCATCCACGCCATCCTGCTGAGATTAACATTCTGCTTTTATTTTTGGAAATAAAAAACGTGTGCAAATCTTGGATTTACACACGTTTCAGACGAATAGCGCTTAAGCAGATTTAGAGTTCACAACTTTTAAATCTGACTTCGGTGCAGCTTCTTCAGTTTTCTTTGGTTGACGTTCTGATTTAAATTCAGGTTCCGCTTCACCATTAATCACCGCTTCATTGACGACAACCGTACCCACATCTGAACGACTTGGTAGGTCATACATCGTTTCAAGCAATGAATTTTCTAAAATCGAACGTAGACCACGTGCACCCGTATTACGGTCAAGGGCTTTTTTAGCCACGGCACGCAATGCTGAGTCTTCAAATACGAGGTCAACATTTTCCATTTCAAATAAATATTGGTACTGACGTGTCAATGCATTTTTTGGTTCAGTCAGAATCTGCATCAATGCTTCTTCGTCGAGTTCTTCCAAGGTTGCAATGACTGGCAAACGACCAATAAATTCAGGAATCAGACCGAATTTAACCAAATCTGTCGCTTCAACTTGGCGGAATAAGTCAGATAATTTTTTAGTTTCATCTTTCTTACGCACTTCAGCTGTAAAGCCAATACCTCCTTTTTCCTGACGCTGCTGTACGATTTTCTCTAGACCAGAGAATGCGCCACCACAGATAAACAGGATATTTGAAGTATCAATTTGAATAAATTCTTGCTGCGGATGCTTACGACCACCTTGAGGCGGAATCGACGCAACCGTACCTTCGATCATTTTCAATAACGCTTGCTGAACACCCTCACCCGATACATCACGAGTAATCGATGGGTTTTCAGACTTGCGGGTAATTTTGTCGATTTCATCGATATAGATAATGCCTTTTTGTGCTTTTTCTACATCGTAATCGGCTTTTTGAAGGAGTTTTTGAACAATGTTCTCAACGTCTTCACCCACATAACCGGCTTCAGTTAAAGTCGTTGCATCTGCCATCGCAAATGGCACATCTAAAAGACGCGCAAGTGTCTGAGCAAGCAGCGTTTTACCTGAACCTGTTGGTCCAACCAACATAATGTTACTTTTCGAAATCTCTACACCGTCTTCTGGTTTTTTACCACTAGTGCCAACTTTTAGGCGTTTATAATGGTTGTATACCGCAACAGAGAGGGTCTTTTTCGCAACATCTTGCCCAATCACATATTGGTCAAGCGCAGCACGGATTTCATGCGGTTTTGGTAAAGGACGAGTTGCCCAGTCATTTGATTCAACTTGCTGACTGGTCTGAACTAGGTCAAGACATACGTCCACACACTCATTACAGATGTACGCGTCCTCACCTGCAATCAGTTTCCCGACTTCAGACTGCGTTTTACCGCAAAATGAACAATGCTTTTGTCCTTGAGGATGTTCGGACATATTTACTCCAATAATTAATTCTTTAAAACTTATGGGCGTTTAGATAAAACTTCGTCCACAAGACCGTATTCTTTCGCAGCTTGCGCTGTCATAAAATTGTCACGGTCAGTATCTCGAGCAACAGTTTCGTAGTCTTGACCACTATGCTCTGCCATTAAACGATTTAAACGTTCTTTGATGAATAGAATTTCACGTGCATGAATTTCAATGTCAGATGCCTGACCACGGAAACCACCAAGGGGTTGGTGAATCATGACACGGGCATTTTCAAGACAGTAACGTTTGCCTTTAGCACCGGCGTTAAGCAGGAATGCACCCATCGATGCTGCTTGCCCCATGCAGTAAGTCACAACATCAGGTTTAATAAATTGCATGGTATCGTAAATCGCCATACCTGCAGTAACCGAACCGCCTGGTGAGTTAATATATAAATGAATATCTTTATCTGGGTTTTCTGCTTCTAAGAACAACATTTGGGCAACAATCAAATTTGCCATGTTGTCTTCAACTTCACCGGTTAAAAAAATCACACGTTCACGCAAAAGGCGTGAATAAATATCAAAAGAACGCTCGCCACGAGATGACTGTTCTACCACCATTGGCACTAGTGCGTTTTCAATTGTTGGAACATACATACGTTATTTATTCCTAAATTTTTCTGACTCAACCCATAATTCACAATATGAGGGATATTTGTCGAAATTGCAAAAGATTCCCAATTAAATAACAGATATTTTTTTCATAAGCATTGTGAAATCAGGACAACTTATTTGGGGGCAAATTTCGATAAAAAAAGGCGCTTAATGCGCCTTTTTTTGAAAGCTAGAAATTAGCCTTGTTGACGAGCTTGTTGCTCTTTCAATAAGTCTTCATAGCTCACAGTTGTATCAGTTACTTTAGCAGAAGCTAAGATGTGATCTACAACTTGGTCTTCTAGAATAACAGCTTCGATTTGAGCACGTTGCTGTTTATCGTTGTTGAAGTATTCAATTACTTCTTTAGGATCTTCGTAAGAAGAAGCCATGTCTTCGATGTAAGCATCAACACGTGCAGCATCAACTTCAATTTTAGCATCAGCTAATACTTTGCTGACCAATACGCCAAGTTTAACTGATTTTTCAGCTTGCTCTTTGAATAGGTCATCTGGAAGCATGCTTGAATCAAACGCTTTAGCGCCTTGAGCACCAAACTGTTGAGTGAATTGTTGGATCATTTGTTGACGTTGACGGTCAATTTCTTGAGCAACCATTGCTTCTGGAAGTTCTACTTCGTTTGCAGCTACAAGCGCATCAAAAGTTGCACCTTTCACTTGGTTACGAAGACCGTTTTTCACTTCACGTTCCATGTTTTTACGCACGTCAGCTTTCAGTTTTTCAACGCCTTCTTCTTCAGTTAGACCGAAGATTTTTAAGAATTCAGCATCAACTTCTGGAAGTTTTTGTTTTTCAACAAGCTTAACAGTGATTTTGAATTGAGCAGCTTTACCAGCAAGGTTTTCAGCTTGGTAGTCTTCAGGGAAAGTTACATCGATAACTTTCTCTTCGCCTTTCTTCATACCAACGATGCCGTCTTCGAAGCCAGGGATCATACGACCAGAACCAAGAACGAGTTTAAAGTCTTCAGCAGCGCCGCCTTCAAACTTCTCGCCATCAACAGTACCTTCAAAGTCGAAAGTTACTTGCATGTCTTTTTTAGCCATGCCTTTAGTTTCAACCCATGAAGCACGTTGTTTTTGAAGATTTTCAATCATCTTCTCAACGTCTTTGTCGTCAACTGAAGTTGCTTTACGTTCAACTTCTAGGCCTTCGAACTTAACTTCAACTTCTGGATAAACTTCTACAGTTGCTTCATAAACTAAAGCATCATCTTTCATTTCAGTTTTTTCAATGTTTGGCATACCAACAGCATTGATTTTTTCTTGTTGGATCGCTTCGAATACTGTGTCACGAATGATGTCGTTTACAACTTCTTGATAGATACCAGCACCGTATTCACGACGAACAACGTTTACAGGTACTTTACCTGGACGGAAGCCGTTGATCTTCACAGTTTTGGCAGTGCGTTTCAAGCGAGCTTCAAACTGCTCGTTAATACGGCTCGTCGGTACAGATACATTTAAACGACGGGCAACGCCCGAAACCGCTTCAGAAGTTACTTGCATGGCTTCCTCGATAATTTGTTAGTTAAAACAGTTTTAAAAAAAAGTGCCACATTATATGACAACAATTAAAGATATACAAAAATGGATTATAACACTATAAATTCAGGCATGGATGCCCTTCTTATTTTTAGAATTTTTCAGCTTTTTTCGAAGAAATATTGATTATTTTTTAATTCACCATTGAAAATGAGAAACTTTCTCACTATTATTCTTAATGATATTTTTTTAATTTATTTTCATATATTTATCTTGTCCATATTTGGTATTCTTTTATGAGTAAATTTAATCTCAACCCTCTTTCCGCTGCTTTATTTGGGGCAATTGTAACTACTACGAGTTTCGCACATGCTGAAACGACTGAATCTCAAGCTCAACAGATGGAAACCATTGTTGTTTCTGCAGCGGGCTTTGAACAAAAGATCAAGAATGCTCCTGCTTCAATTACCGTGATTACAGCTGAAGACTTAAAAAATAAGCGAATCACATCCGTTGCAGATGCATTAAGTGATGTAGAAGGTGTCGATATTAGCCCTACAGCAGGGAAAACCGGCGGATTAAATATTCGTATTCGTGGTATGGACGCCGAATATACCTTGGTTTTAATTGATGGCCGCCGACAAAATAGTACAGGTGACATTGCCCCTAACGGATTTGGTGAGTCGAATAATAGTTTTATTCCGCCCGTTTCAGCTATACAACGCATCGAAGTCATCCGCGGGCCAGCTTCAACTTTATATGGCTCTGATGCAATTGGTGGTGTAGTCAACATCATTACCAAAAAAGTTTCACCAGAATGGACAGGTTCGGTCACGTTAGAAGGGACAATGCTGCCAAATCACTCAGACTTTGGTAACCAACGCGCTGTCGATGCATTTTTAACAGGGCCGATCATTCAAGATTTATTGGGCTTACAAATCCGTGCACGTAAAGCGGAACGTGATCAATCAGATTTAATACGTAGTGATGACGATGATACTGGTGCTGAACTTAGTGGCGGAAATAACCCAACTAAATCAGATCTAGAAACAATCGGTGCTCGCTTAACCCTGACACCGCATAGCGACCATGATATTTCAGTTGAATATGAAAAAACTGAACAATGGTATGACAATAGCAAAGGTCAATTAGGCACTCTTGGTGCAAACGGTGGTTATGGTGATGCTCAAGAATATAACCGTGAGAAAATGATCCTCGCACATACTTGGAATAATGCTATTGGTAAACTTGAGTCAAGTATTACCAATACGCAAACTGAGACGATTGGACGTTTAATTCCTGCACGTGCACAAGGAATGTCAACAGCGATTACACCTCGCGTATTAGAAAGTGAAGATACGATTTTTGATACTAAATTTACCACTCAACATTTTGAAGACCACCGCATTACTCTAGGCGGTCAATGGTGGGAAGCCAGTATCAGTGATGGTTTACGTGTAAAAAAAGAAGTTTCTTTTGAGCAATTGGGCCTATTTGCTGAAGATACTTGGTCGCTGAATGATAATCTTGCATTAACACTTGGTCTTCGTTATGACGACCACGATACCTTTGGTGACTTTTGGACGCCACGTGCATATTTGGTATGGAATGCACATGAAAACTGGACATTCAAAGGTGGATATAGTGAGGGTTATAAAGCCCCACGTTTAGAAAGACTGACCGATGGCGTTGTCAATGTCAGCGGTCAAGGTCGTACACCTACTTTTGGTAACCCAAATCTAAAACCAGAAACCAGCAAAAACTTTGAACTTGGTACATACTTTTCTACCAATAATAATTTTGACTTCAACGTAACAGCTTTCTTTAGCCAAATTGAAGATAAAATTATGACGGGCAATAAAGAAATTAGCTGTAATACTGATAACACAACAACTTCGGGTATTAATTGGTCTAAAGCGGACTGTGAAGCATTCATGGCATCGGTGGGAACGCCGTGGGTGATGGATTATAACCGTGGCACACCAGATTCATGGAATGTGACTCGTCCTGTGAATGCCGAAGAAGCTGAAGTTTATGGTATTGAAGCCGGTTTAAACTGGGCATTTGCCGATAATTGGAAACTTGGTCTGAACTACACTTGGACTGAAACTGAAATTAAAGATAGCAGTTTAGGTAATCCTGTACTTAATGACACACCAGAACATATGGTCAATGCTTCACTTAAATGGCAAGCTGCTGACTTTGTGAATTTATGGGCGCGTGGTGAGTATCGAAGTGAACGTGCACGCTTCACATCAACTTATGACAATCTCACGACAGCTAATCAACAAGTGTATGACGCTTTAGGCGACTACAAAGAATATGCGCTATTACATGTGGGTTCAAACTTTAATGTCACCCCAAATTGGGATATTGGGGTTGCTCTGTACAATGTCTTTGATAAAGACTTTAACGATTATGAGAAAGTAGCCAATAGCTACTACAACCGTTATAGCAATACTCAGGAAGGCCGCCGTGTACAATTAAGTACAACCTTTAAATTCTAAATAACCACATAATAAAAAACCTGTTTCGACAGGTTTTTTTTGCATTAACAATTACGATTTATGCTTATTTAATTCACAATCATGGCTATATTTATAATCTCAATCAAATACAAACCAATAATATGTTTTATCAATACTTAATAAAAAACATAGCCTTAATTAGCACTTGTTATATCATTACATTAAATAGGGCTATCACGATACGATTATTTATCGTGAATAACAATTACATAAAGATGTAAGAACAAATAAGAATCATTATTATTCGCATACAAATTCACTACTCCGAATCGGGTTCGAAATGGCCTTCATTAAAACACGTAAGAAAATTGTTTCTACAGCGATTGCTTCATCACTTTCAATCATTGCAGGCAATGTAATGGCTGAAGAAAAAGCAGTCCAACTTGAGACGATTAATCAAACTGTAAACAAAGAGAACTATAAAGTAGAAAAAGCGTCATTAGATAAGTTTACGCAATCTCAACTAAATACGACTCAGACCATGGCCATTA
Organism: Acinetobacter sp. YH12145; assembly: GCF_013418335.1. Classification (NCBI taxonomy): domain Bacteria; kingdom Pseudomonadati; phylum Pseudomonadota; class Gammaproteobacteria; order Moraxellales; family Moraxellaceae; genus Acinetobacter; species Acinetobacter sp. YH12145. The sequence continues at coordinate 140,114 of NZ_VPCE01000006.1, forward strand.
TCCCTGAGAAAGTATTAAAAGAACAAAATGCTACGACCCTAACAGAAGCACTACGAAACGTACCTGGTGTAGGCACATTCTCCCTAGGTGAGAATGGACGAATGAATACTGGTGATGCTGTTACCATGCGTGGATTTGATACAGCAAATAGTATCTTCATCGATGGAGTACGTGACTTGGGTAACGTTACTCGAGACATGTTTAATTACGAACAAATTGAAGTATTTAAAGGCCCTGCAGGAACAGACAATGGTCGTACTGCAGCTTCAGGTGCAATTAATTTATCAACAAAAGAAGCAAAACTTCAAGACTCTAATAATGCAACTCTTGGCTTCGGCTCAGATGAATATTACCGAGCGACTGCTGATATCAATAAAGCAATAAACGATACAACTGCCATTCGTTTTAATGCGATGGGTGAAAGCTCAGATGGTATTGGTCGTGATGGTGTAGAAAATGAAAAATGGGCTGCTGCACTTTCAGCAGGCTTTGGTTTAGGCACAGATCTTCGCCTTTTCTTAGATTATTTGCATATTGAACAAGACAATGTATTGGATGGTGGTATACCAACTGTTGGTTTACCTGGGTTTGATGCAACTAAAAGTAGTAATGCAGTTATTAAAAGTCTTGCACCATATCTAAATAACCATAAAGTGGATACGTCAAACTATTATGGCGCACCTGAAGACTTTGATGATGTCACTGCTGATATGGCAACTGCTCGTTTAGAGTATGATTTATCAGATAATACGAAAATCAAAAATACCTCTCGTTGGGGTAAAACAGAGCATCAATATTTAACCACATTTTCGGGTAATTCCTATACAACAACGTCAACTGATCTGAATGATCCTACTGCGATGCGCGTTTCAGGCAGTGCAAATAATAGTGATACTGAAAATGAAATTATGACTAACCAAACTAGCTTGGTTACAAGTTTCAATACAGGCCGCTTAAAACATGATGTCAGTACAGGGGTTGAATTTACACGTGAAGAAATGAAAACACGTGGTTGGACTGCTACGGTTACAGGTACAAGTTCATTGTATAACCCACAAGGCACTGTACATACAGCTTTAGTCAGAAATACCAATGGTAATGGTGATTCTGAAGCTCAAATGGATACTTACTCTATCTTTGCCTTCGATACTATTGAAATTTCACCACAATTTTCTGTAAATGGTGGTGTTCGTCTAGATCGTTATAAACTTGATGCCGATACATTTGTGAATACGGCTGCTTCAGGTCAACCTGCAAATTATGTTGCACAAAGCTTTAAAGATGACGGCAACCTATTCAACTGGAAAGTTGGGGCACTATATAAACCAACTGAAAACGGTAGCTTGTATGCTAACTACGCCATCCAACAACAAGCACCGGGTACTATTACAGGTGGTGACGGTATTGGTAATGCCAATGCATTTGCCCCATCTGGTTCAGCGAGCAGCAATAACAACTTAGATCTTGATCCTCAAGAAATTGAAACCATTGAAGTTGGTGCTAAATGGGAATTTTTTGACAACCGTTTACTCTTAACAGGTGCACTTTTCCAAACTGAACTCACAAATGAGTTGGAAAAAGATGGCGAAGAATACTACCAAACTGGTGAAAAATCAGTTAAAGGTGTTGAACTTGGCGTGATTGGTAACTTAAATGACAATTGGCAAGTTATTGCTGGTTATACACATCAAAAAACAGACATTAAAAATGTAACCCAAGCTGCGAGTAACCAGCAAGTTTCAGCAGATGGTTCAAGTAATATGCCATTTACGCCTTCTGATGCATTCACATTGTGGACGACCTACAATATGGATAAATGGAGCATTGGTAGCGGCGCGCGTTACAATGGTGAAATGACTAAAAACAAAGATGGCAATCAGGTCGGTCCTGCTGTCATCCCTGACTACTGGGTATTTGACTCAATGGTTAGTTACCAAGCAACACCAAATGTAGGGATTCAATTCAACATCAACAATTTATTTGATGAAGACTACATTAACAGCATCAACCGTGGTGGATTACGTTACATCGCAGGTGCTGAACGTAACTATCGCTTAACATTTAATTTTAAGTTCTAAATTAAATATTCTAAAAAAAGCCTTAATCTTGTATTAAGGCTTTTTTATTTATGCTTATCTTATGTAGATTTGATTAAAATTAGTTTAAGGTTAAATTATGCTTCTTCATGTCCCTCATGTCCTTTCAAAGCAACACGTTCAAAGCATCAGACAAGCGATGAACCAAGATAATCAGTGGGTTTCAGGAAAAAGTTCGGCCGGAGCACAAGCTCAAAACATCAAAAAAAATTTACAAATCAATTCAAATAGCGAATTATATCAGCAGTTAAGTCAGCAAGTATTACAGCAAATTAGACAAAGTCTGCTCATTCAATCTTTTGCATTACCTAAAGAAATTTTACCTCCGCTATTCAATTGCTACCAAGATACAGGCCACTACGGCAATCATGTTGACAGTGCAATCCATTACTATCATGAAAAAAATATAACTGTTCGTACTGATGTTTCAATGACCATTTTTTTATCAGAGCCCGATGAATATGAAGGTGGTGAACTGATCATTGAGGATACTTATGGTGAACACGAAGTAAAGTTAGATGCTGGAGATGCAATTGTTTATCCCGCGACTAGTCTACATCGTGTTGAACCTGTGACTTCAGGTTCCCGTATTGCAGCATGCACTTGGGTACAAAGTATGGTCAAAGATAATTGGCAGAGAAGTATGCTCTTTAATTTAGATCAGACGATTATGCAATTACGGCAAAATTTAGGTGATAGCAAAGAAATTTTACAACTGACGAATCACTACCATAATCTTTTACGTCAATGGGCAGTTCTATGAGACAACATTCACCATTGCAACCACTGACACAAATACCAGCTCATTTACAAACCATAGCTGATTATGAAAAAGAAGCTGAACTACACCTCTCGCACATGGTGTGGCAATACTTACAAGGTGGTTCTATGGATGAACACAGTGTCCGTGGCAATTTGTCTCAGTTTGAACAGATACAACTGCTACCACGTATGCTGAAAGATCTGACCCAAGGTCATACCCAAATTGAGATATTAGGACAGCGCTTTCCGCACCCTATTTTTGTTGCCCCGATCGGACATCAACAACAATTTCATCCTGATGCTGAAGCTGCAACAGCCCTCGCCGCCGAAGTCCTTGGCAGCAATATGATCCTCAGTACGTTTACCAATACAGATATGCGTGAGTTAAAGCAGGGCAATCCATTCAAATGGTTCCAATTGTATTGGCAAGGTGAGCGCGAAAAGTCATTATCACTGGTCAAAATGGCAGAAGCACATGGTTTTAAAGCGATTGTGGTGACCGTTGATTCTCCACATTCAGGAATTCGTGACCGAGAGAGACATGCGTTTTTTGAACTTCCTAAGTATGAACCTCAGCCTCATCATTTTATTCAACAACCTCAAAGCAAGCAAAATGAACACCCATTATTTCAAGGTCTGATGAAAATCGCACCAACATGGGCGGATATCCTTTGGCTCAGTCAAAACACCTCATTACCGATTATTTTAAAAGGCATTGTCAATCCACATGATGCTGAACTTGCCCTGCAACACGGTGTAAAAGGCATTATTGTGTCGAATCATGGTGGGCGCGTACTGGACGGTTGTATCTCCCCTATCACCGCCTTAGAACTGATTAAAAATGTTGTGCCTACGGATTTTCCAGTTTTATATGATGGTGGTATTCGTCGTGGTTCAGATGTGTTTAAAGCGATAGCCTTGGGTGCATCTGCCGTATTAGTCGGACGTCCCTGCATTTATGGTTTAGCGACTGCGGGTGCTTTAGGCGTTGCCCATGTACTCAAAATACTGAAAGAAGAATTTGAGATTACGATGGCATTGATGGGAACAGCCACCGTCGATGAGATCAATAAAGATTATATTTTTCAAAAAAGCTAATTTTATAGAAAAATATTTTCCAGTAATGGCATCTTGACGCAAAAATAGGAAATTATTTCCGGAATATATGGACTAATATTTAGTTATACATTTACGAGCTTACGGTAAAGCTAAGTCATGTGAATCTTTACAGATTTATTTCGACTTTCGACTAAAGACTCCGATATTAAACTTGTAAATTGCTAGAATAGACACAATCTATATAAGTAGTACCTTGCCGTTTATCCACGACATTTATCCACGGTGCTATAAGGAGTTTTCACATGATGTTGGCAGATCCAAGCAAAAAATACCGTCGCATGTACCAACGTGTAGACTTACCAGACCGTCAATGGCCAAATAACGAAATCAATAAAGCGCCGATCTGGATGAGTACCGACCTTCGTGACGGTAACCAAGCGATCTTCGAGCCAATGAACATTGAACAAAAGTTTAAAATGTTCCAAATGCTTGTGAAAATTGGTTTCAAACACATTGAAATCGGCTTCCCTTCTGCATCACAAATCGACTTTGATTTCACGCGTTTGTTGATCGAAGGCGGTCATATTCCTGATGATGTGTACATCGAAGTTTTGGTTCAAGCACGTGATCATTTGATTCAACGTACATTTGAATCTTTACAAGGTGCAAAACGTGCCATCGTGCATATCTACAACTCAAACTCTCCAACCTTCCGCAATAAAGTGTTGAATGTTGATGTTGCTGGTGCAAAACAATTAGCGATTAATGCCGCAACGAAAGTCAAAGAATACGCTGCAAAACAGCCTGAAACTGAATTTGTATTCCAATACAGTCCAGAGTGTTTTACTGCAACAGAATTAGAAGTTGCTAAAGATGTCTGTGATGCGGTCACTGAAATTTGGGAAGCATCTCCAGAGAACAAAGTGATTTTAAACTTGCCTGCAACGGTTGAAGTTTCAGGTCCGAACGTCTATGCAGACCAAGTGGAATGGATGCACCGTAACATTCAACGCCGTGACGGTGTGATTATTTCTGTGCACTGTCATAACGACCGTGGCTGTGGTATTGCTGCTTCTGAGTTGGCCATTATGGCTGGTGCTGACCGCGTCGAAGGTTGTGTGTTTGGTAACGGTGAACGTACAGGTAACGTGGACGTTGCAGCGATTGCATTGAACATGTATACCCAAGGTGTTGCGCCAAACTTAGATTTCTCAAACATTAACGAAATCATTTCAATCATTGAAGAATGTACAGGCTTGCCGGTACACCCTCGTCATCCGTATGCTGGTGATTTGGTCTTCACCGCGTTCTCAGGCTCACACCAAGATGCCATTAAAAAAGGTTTCGAGTTCCAAAAGAACGAAGAAATGTGGGATATGCCTTATTTGCCAATCGACCCGAAAGACTTGGGCCGCGACTATGATGCCGTGATTCGTGTCAACTCACAGTCTGGTAAAGGCGGTATTGCGTACTTGTTAGAATCAAATTACAACGTGGTGTTGCCTCGCCGTATTCAAATTGAGTTCTCGCAAATCGTACAGCAAAAAACAGATGAAGACGGCACCGAGATTTCTGCACAAGCGATCTGGTCATTATTTAAAGACACCTATGTTGCTGCCAAAGATACACATTATGCGGCGAAAAACTACCGCTTACATGATGAAAATGGCAAGCAAGTCATTGAACTCGATATCGAAGTGAACGGTGAGATCCAGCAATTACGTGGTGAAGGCAACGGCCCAATTTCTGCTATCTTAAATGCCTTGCAATTGCCGATTGATGTCTTGAACTATGAAGAACGCAGCATCAGTTCAGGCGCGCATGCCAAAGCCTTGGCGTTGATTGAGCTTCAAGTGAAAGGCACAGGCAAGTCTGCATTCGGCGCAGGTGTACATGACAACATCGTGACTGCATCCATCGAAGCGATTATTGCCAGCACTAACCGTTTAATTGAACAAGGTGTTTTAAGTACTGAACAAGTGATTGCTGCTGCAGTCTAATTCAATGCTTTAAATATCAAATAGCAATAAAATGACTTTAGAAGGATACCCTCAAGTGGTATCCTTTTATTATTCATACTAAAGATTTAAGGCGAATTATTCCTGTGTCTTTTCCAGCTGACTCAGTGGGCTTAGTTACCCCACAAAAGTTTATTTTTGAAGAGCCGTTAGAGCTCGAATGCGATCGCATACTCCCACGTTTTGAGCTCATGGTTGAAACTTATGGCGAACTGAATGCGGACAAATCCAATGCCATTTTGATTTGTCATGCTCTGTCAGGCCATCACCATGCAGCAGGTTATCATCATGAAGATGACCGTAAGCCGGGTTGGTGGGACGCATGTATTGGACCAGGCAAAGCCATTGATACGTCAAAATTCTTTGTCGTAGCACTAAATAATATTGGCGGCTGTAGCGGTTCTACTGGACCGACCTCTCCAAATCCTGAAAATGACAATCGTCCTTATGGTCCTGATTTCCCATTAGTGACTGTCCGTGACTGGGTCAAAACCCAAGCCATGTTGTCTGATCGTTTAGAAATTCAGCAGTGGTATGCGGTGATTGGCGGCTCTTTAGGGGGCATGCAAGCTCTACAATGGTCTGTGGACTATCCAGATCGTTTACAAAAGTGCGTGATTATTGCGAGTACACCAAAACTGTCTGCGCAAAACATTGCCTTTAACGAAGTGGCGCGTCAGTCGATTTTGTCTGACCCTGATTTCCATGATGGTCGCTATTTAGAAAATGATAGTTATCCTAAGCGAGGTTTGATCTTGGCCCGTATGGTCGGTCATATCACTTACCTCTCTGAAGAAGCCATGAAACAAAAATTTGGCCGTGACTTAAAGTCAGGTAAATTTATGTATGGCTTTGACGTCGAATTCCAAGTCGAAAGTTATTTGCGTTATCAAGGTGAGCAATTTAGCCGTAACTTTGATGCCAATACCTATTTGATCATGACCAAGGCTTTAGATTATTTCGATCCATCACGTGAATATGAGCAATCATTAAAAACCGCGATGTCTAAAACCAAGTGTCAATTTTTAGTTGTTTCGTTTACAACGGACTGGCGTTTTGCCCCTGCTCGTTCGCAAGAAATTGTAGATGCATTAATTAGCAATCATAAGCCTGTGAGCTATGTGGATATTGATGCTGAACAAGGCCATGACTCTTTCTTGTTCCCGATTCCGTTATATGTGAAAAGCTTACGTGCATTCCTAGGCGGTGTAAAACACCTGCAAGAAACACCGAAGGAGACCAACTAATGCGTATTGATCATCAACTGGCTGAACGTTGGATTAAACCAGATTCAAGCGTACTCGATTTAGGGTGTGGTGACGGTGAACTGCTTGCACATATGAGCAAAAAGCACAATATTCGTGCATATGGCTTAGAAATTGATCAAGAAAAGATTGCAATTGCAGTCAGTCGCGGGTTAAATATCATCCAACAGGACTTGAACTTAGGTTTAAGTCGCTTTGCCGACCAGTCTTTTGACTATGTGGTTATGGCACAAGCCTTGCAAGCTGTAGATGCACCAGACGTTCTCTTAAGAGACATGGTGCGTGTGGGGAAACAGGCTATTATTACCTTTCCAAACTTTGCACATTGGAAGACTCGTTCTTTCCTTGCATTAAAAGGAATGATGCCCGTTTCAGACGCGTTACCCTATATGTGGTATAACACGCCCAATATTCATTTATGTACTTTCCGTGATTTTGAAGCGCTGTGTGCTGAAAATAACATCCGGATTATTAACCGACTTGCCGTGAATGGGGATCAACAAGACAGTTTACTCAGTAAACGTCTCCCAAATCTATTTGGTGAAGTCGCAATTTATCGAGTGAGCGCTCTATGAAAAAATTATTATTAAGCACGACGCTACTGATTGGACTTTTTAGCATAGAAGCCCATGCGGATTATGTTGCTCCATCATCTTCAGTTTCTAGCCAAGCTGCTCAATATTCAATTATGGATATTCACAGCTTAAGTAAAGCTGCTAAAGCAGGTCAGCCCGGTGCTCAGTTTTACTTAGGCACTAAATATCAACAAGGTAAAGACGTTGCCAAAGATGAACGTCAAGCTTTTGCATGGTATAAGGCTGCTGCTGATCAAGGTTTATCTGCAGCACAGCTTAATGTAGGTCGTATGCTCGCTGATGGCATTGGGACTAAAAAAGATGAAGCGCTTGCTCGTCAATATTTCGAAAAAGCAGCCAGCCGTGGTGATAACCGCGCAAGCTTTAACTTAGCCATGATGGAAGAGCAAAAGAAAAACTACATGGGTGCATACCAATGGTATGAACTTTCTACCCGTGATGGCATGCTCGACAACAAAGTGATTAGCTTGTCTGAAGGTAAGAAAACGGCATTGGCAGCCAACTTAAGCCAAGACCAAATTCGTCAAGCACGTGACCGTGCAGACAAATGGATTCAAGCACAATAAGTTTTTGAATCTTAAAAAGCACCTTCGGGTGCTTTTTTATTGCCTGTCAACCACAGCATCTTGTTAAAATAGCCTCAAATCTTGTTTTATGGTGAATATTCACATGGCTTCAACTGATTGGTTATCTCAAGGCACTTTGGTGCTTGCAAGTAATAACAAAGGCAAAATTGCAGAATTTGAAAAAATGTTTGCGGAACTGAATTTGCCTGTTGAAGTGATTCCACAAGGTCAGTTGAACATTGAAGATGCCATCGAAGACGGTCTAAGCTTTGTTGAAAATGCCATTATCAAAGCGCGTCATGCGTCGAAAATTTCAGGCAAGCCAGCCATTGCAGATGATTCTGGCATTTGCGTACCTGTGCTTGGTGGCGCACCGGGGATTTACTCTGCGCGCTATGCAGGTGAACATGGCAATGATACCGCTAACAATGCCAAGTTGCTTGCTGACCTCAAACCACTCCGTAAAGAGGGTGAAGCCATCGAAGGGATGTTTGTATGTGTCTTGGCTTTGGTCCAACATGCAGAAGACCCACTCCCACAAATTTTCCAAGGGATTTGGCGCGGTGAAGTGATGGAAGCAGCACGTGGTGAAAATGGCTTTGGCTATGACCCACTGTTTTGGCTGCCTGAACTAAACGTTTCTAGCGCTGAATTATCAAAAGAAGAAAAAAATAAAATCAGCCATCGTGGTCAGGCGATGAAATTATTTAAAGCAAGTTTGAAATAATTTGAATTGGAGTTAATCTTAATGCCAAAGATTAACTCCAATCCCTGAATAAAAATAGAATAATTATGGCACTTCAACCGATACAGATCATATGCAACGCTTGCCATCACACTTCAACTGAAATCCCAACACGCTCATTTCTTGGTTTTCAAAAACTAAGCTGCCCTCATTGCCATGCGCAACTAACCTACCCGCTCACCTCAGGCTTTCGTACCACTTACGTTATTTTTGCAGTGTTGATCGTACTGTCGATCATGCTTAATCTGTCGCAAGGTCAGGTTGGATTTCCAGGCCTGATAGGTATCGCAATGATATACGCCCTCGTGCGTGATTGGCAGATTCGAAAACAGCTCAAGTAGTCACCCTTTGCTGGCATTTATAATTCACTTTTCATCTTAAAGCGAAAAAAGATGCAAAATTAACCCATAAAAACTAACGACGATGCAGCTCATAATCGTACCTGAAGCAATATAACGCGCCGAAGTGCCTGTTCCTTGATAATGCGTTTCTAAAGCCACAATATTGGCGGCAGGGGGTAAGCAGAACAGCATAAACATCACCCCAATATATTTCTCGATCTGGGGAATCGGAAGAAAGGCATAACTCAAACTACAGATCACCGCGCCAACGGTGAGTTTCATCGCATAAATACGACTACTGTTAATCAGATCACGCCACTGTACCTTAGTCTGGCGCAGCCACATGCCTAAGACACACATCCCTGTGAAACTCATTCCAATTTTTGCAGCCTGATACAGCCAATCTAAGATCTGATGTTCTTCTAAATGCTGCAGTCCAACTATTCGACAGACACCTGCAATCATCAAGGCAAATACAGGCGGTGACATCGCCACTTTTTGAATCACGCTCGACCATGGGAGTTGGGCTGAACTGACGGCTGTCACGGCCCACATATTGCCAAAGATAGAGCCACCGACATACAAAGCCACCATCGCTGCACTTATTTCAGGGCCGAACAGTGCTAAGGCAAAAGGAAAACCCAGCCAAGCCAAGTTCAAATAACTGACACACAAGGCACGTAAACTATCTTTTAACAGCCAGCGAAATAAATAAAACATCAGCACGGCAACACTAAAGCTAAAAAGCATGAGTGCTAAACTGCCTGCTTGATAGAACACCATGTTGTAGATGATCACGGCTGGAATAAAACAGCGTGCAAGTAAGCTAGAGAAAATCGATTTGAGCGATGATGTTCCTGATAATGATGCCAATCCGAGACCACTTAAAAAACCCAATATCGGAAGAAGAAACGCCACTACACCACCCTCACTGCTCAATCTATGCATAGTAACACTGAACATAAGCTTCGCGGCTGTCTTTAAACTGCAACATCTTGGTCACTTCACTGTCATCTACAACTGCTGAAATGTTGTGCAGACCAACAAGAGGATAACAAGATGGCTGGACTATCGATTTGGCATGTACTGATTTTTGCAATTGTGGTGATTTTACTCTTTGGTACCTCTAAGCTAAAAAACTTGGGCAAAGATGTCGGCGGCGCAGTCAAAGATTTCAAAAAATCGATGCGTGATGAAGACGCAGCAAATACACAGCTTAATGAGCCTCGCACGCTAGAGCATGAAGCTCAAAATAAAACCAATTCCTCAGTTCAAAGCTAAGGAGTTGTCATAATGCTTAATATTGGTATTAGCGAATTACTGGTGTTCAGCATTATTGCGCTGATCGTACTCGGCCCGGAAAAACTGCCTGAAGGTATCCGCTTTGCAGGCAAATGGTACGGGAAAGTTAAACGACTGATCAGTAACGTGCAAACAGATATTGACCGTGAACTTCGCATGTCCGAACTTCGTGAAGAAATGCAAAAAGAAATGCAACGTATTCAACAGCTCGAAGCGCGTATGCAGGCGCAGATGAATGAATTGCAACAAACGCAACATCCCATAGAACAGACTGCGCAAAAACAACAAGAAGCAGTCCTACCTGACAATAAAAATTTATCCCCACGTTATCAATACATCGAACGTGGTCAGAGCACGATCTTTGCCATGGTTACACCCCAAATGAAAATAAAGCACGAAATTAAAACAGATCAATCTGCTGCATTAAGCTCGACCGAAGCATTAGCAGAATATCAGGTGGCCGTATGACAGATCTTTCACTGAATAATTCACAGAACACTGTGCCTGATTTGGAAGAAATGCCGATCACCAAACATTTGGTGATTTTGCGTCGGCATTTGATCAAAATTACAGGGCTCATTTTGATTCTGTTCTTTTGTTTATTGCCCTTTGCCAATCAAAGCTATCAATTGATGTCAGAGCCTCTGCGTGCGCAGTTGCCGATGACCTCATCCATGATCGCAACGGATGTGACCGCCACCTTTATGGCGCCGTTCAAGTTGAATTTCTTTGTCGCGCTTATGCTCGCGATGCCTTTCGTGATTTATCAACTTTGGGCCTTCATCAAACCTGCACTGTATGAAAAAGAGCGGCATTTGGCGATGCCCTTATTATTCGGCAGTATCGTCCTCTTCTATGCCGGAATTGCCTTTGCCTATTGGGTTGCCCTACCATCCATCCTGCATTTTTTTATGAGTGTTTCCCCTGAAACAGTCGCCCCAATGACGGACATCAATAGTTATTTAAGTTTCTGCTTAAAGCTTTTTTTGGTGTTTGGACTGACCTTTGAGATTCCGATCATCACGCTAATTTTGATTTTGATCGGGGTGGTGTCTACTCAAACCTTGGTGGAGAAGCGTCGTTTTATTATCGTCGGCTGTTTTTTTGTCTCCATGTTTGCCACGCCACCCGATGCGCTTTCGATGATCATGTTAGCCATTCCTATGTGGATGCTGTTTGAGCTGGGTTTGTTCTTTGGCAAGCTGATTGAAAAACGACGTGCAACTACAACTTAAACAAACTTATTTTTCGACAATTTTGGTGAGTTTTACACCTAAGAGGCTGAGATAGCCTCTTTTTTTTATGCATACATTTAATGTTTTGCAATTTTCATGCAGCGAAATCTAAACGCCTATTTCATCAGTTTGCAACATTAGCTTCAAAGCATTGTCATATTTTATCGATAGTTTTATGTGATCAACTTTTACCCAGCACACCTTTGCCAGGATTTAAATTCATGACAAACATGCCATATAACGAAGATCAAGAACTTGATAACAACACTTCGGATAACCTTCATTTTCGTGACATTTTAGAACAACGCATCAGCCGTCGTAGCTTGATTACCAAGACTGCGAGTGGTGCAGTCGCACTTGCATTGGCATCTTCATTAACGGGGTGTAATGATGACAATGACTCAGGTTCAAATAGCAATACCAGACCACCTGTCACTGATCCAAATCAAAAACCAACCAAGTTCAATTTCACACCAGTGAAAAAGAATTTAGACGATATCGTGACTGTTCCTGAAGGCTATCAAGCGCATGTGCTATATGCGATGGGTGACTCGATTAACCCTGCATACCCAGCATGGGATGATAACAATGTTCCTTCTGGCCCGAGCTTCCAATTCCGCTCTGGTGACTGCCATGACGGTATGAGCTTCTTTGGTTTAAATACCACCTCTGGACGTTATGATGCCAAACAGTCTGACCAAGGTTTGTTGGTGATGAACCATGAATACATCAATCCAACCTTCTTACACCCACAAGGCCCAACCAAAGTAGATGGCCGTCGCCCTGAAGATGAAGTTATCCGTGAAGTCAATGCACACGGTGTTTCTGTGATTCAAATTGAAAAAGACAGCAAGACTCAAGCCGTTAAACTGGTACAAAACTCTCCATTTAACCGTCGTATTACCGCATCGACCGTAATGGACTTTAAAGGCCCTGTTGCAGGCTCAAGCTTAGTCAGTACGAAGTTTTCAGCCAATGGTCAACAAACCCGTGGTACACACAACAACTGTGGTAATGGTTATACCCCTTGGGGCACTTACCTGACGACAGAAGAAAACTTCATTGGTTACTTCGCTCGTGCGAAAGCAGATGATGCCAAACGTAGTCCTGCTGAAATTGTGGCACTCAACCGTTATGGCCTAAAAGCGGGTGCAAACTCACGCTATGGTTGGGAAACAGCGATTGGAAGTAATGAGTCTCAAGATTTATATGACCGTTGGTCGGCGAATGTTACCGGTACTCAGGCAGCAGAAGATTATCGTAATGGTCCAAACACCTTTGGTTGGATTGTCGAAATCGATCCATTTGACCGTCGTGAAAACCCCGTAAAACGTACAGCACTGGGTCGCTTTGCACATGAAGACTGCCGTGCAAGTCGCTTACGTGAAGATGACAACCTCGCATTTTACATGGGTGATGACTCACGCGGTGAATACATCTATAAATTTGTATCCGACCAAAAATGGAATAAAAAAGATGTCAACGGTGGCTATGCTGCAGGTGACAAATACATGAACAATGGTAAGTTATACGTTGCCAAATTTAACAATGACGGCAAAGGTCAATGGATTGAATTGAGCTATAACGTCAATGGTTTAAACCAAAGCAACAGCGTTTATCCGTTTAGCTCACAAGCAGATGTTCTGACCTTCGCACGTCTTGCCGCAGATGCTGTCGGTGCTACCAAAATGGACCGTCCTGAATGGGTCGCTGTGCATCCAGACAATGGTGAAGTCTATGTGACCCTCACCAATAACTCTAACCGTGGTACGACGCATGCACTAGATGCTGCCAACCCTCGTAACTACATCGACCCTGAAGGTGGTAAAGGCAACGTCAACGGTCATATTATCCGTTTCCGTGAAGATGGGGATACAACCACAGCACTCAGCTTTACTTGGGATATTTACCTGTTTGGTGCTGAAGCAAAAATGGCGAGCAACATTAACTTATCTGGTCTAAATGACAACAATGACTTGTCTTCACCCGATGGGATGTGGTTCGACCCACGTGGTGTGTTATGGATTCAAACCGATGACGGTGCTTATACTGATACCACCAACTGTATGATGCTTGCTGCGCTTCCGGGTCAAGTCGGTGATGGTACAAAAGCCACGACATCATCGGGTCAAGAAACCATTGTGGGTGCAAAACTGAATGATGAAAACTTACGTCGCTTCCTGACTGGACCTAAAGAATGTGAAATCACAGGTGTGACGATGACACCTGACTACAAAGCGATTTTTATCAATGTGCAACATCCCGGTGAAGATTCAGCATCCTATTCTGAACCGACCAGCCACTGGCCTGCATCACAAACCAATGCAGCAGCGACTTCACGTCCTCGCTCAGCGACCGTAGTCATCACCCGTAAAGATGGTGGAGTGATTGCTGGTGAAGCGGTAGAACAAGCTCAGCCAACACAAAAAACCGCATAAAACACCTTTTAAAAAAAAAGCCGACGAATCGTCGGCTTTTTTTATGGCTTTAAATGCACTTCTATCTGGGTGATCTGTCCTTGTTGCTCACCCTGCTGCTGTTTTTCCTGCCAATGCCACTGTGAATCCCGCATACACAATAAATTTGAACAGCGGGTGCCATACACCGGACTTTGAATAAAGGTTGAAGACAGCAAATGTTCCATTTCCGCCTGAATCCCAGTATTGGGTAACAATGATGGAATGATTTTACGTTCATCTTCCAAAATATCCCACGCAGCAGCGTCTATATCCGCCTGTGGTTGCTGGCTTTGTAGCATCGGCAAAAATTCTTGCGTGAAACGTTTGCGTAAATGTCGGGTCTTTTCCCAATGTTCAGTCATTAAACCATTGGATGTGACATAAACCCCTTTGGCTAAGACTTGTGGCGCTTCACCGCGATTACTCATATAAACGGCTTGAGTGGCGTCGCCAACGAATAAATTAAAGCCGGCATAATTACATTGGACTTGTTCAAGTGCTTGTGCAAAACGAATGGGCGTTTGCTCAGATTCTAAAAATTGCTGAATCAAAGCGCCACGTGAAGTGGGATATGCAGTCTGATCACGACCATCACGAAAATTGGTCACAATCGCCCAACGCCCTTGAGCGGTTATCCCCATCCATGTTCCACCAGACTGTAAGTCCTGCCCTGCAATAATCGGACTATCTACCCATTGCTTTAGGCCTGCCGTCGGTCGATGATAAAACTCATCACGATTCGAAATCAGGCAGAGTGGCATGTCATCCAAGACCTGCCAAGCAAAAGCCACAATGCACATATTCAACTCTCAATATCTTTACACATTGAATGTACAACATTTTTCAGCACATTCAGCTAAAATCTGTGCAAAACATAATGACAAGGAACAGCAATGCTGACATATCCAAATATCGACCCTGTGGCGATATCACTGGGGCCACTACAAGTTCACTGGTATGGTCTGATGTATTTATTGGCCTTTTTATTTGCATGGGGCTTGGCAAGCTACCGTGCAAAACAACGTGACGGCTGGAACGCAGAAATGGTCTCTGACCTGATTTTCTATGGTGCATTAGGTGTCGTGATTGGTGGACGCTTTGGCTATGTCTTCTTTTATGGTTTCGATCAGTTCCTTGCCAACCCATTGTGGCTATTCCAAGTTTGGACAGGCGGCATGAGCTTCCATGGCGGTTTCCTTGGGGTCATGATTGCCATGTTACTGTGGTGCAAGAAATATAAAATGACTTGGTTCCAGACCCTCGACTTTATTGCACCCTGCGTTCCGACAGGCTTAATGTTTGGTCGTATTGGGAACTTTATTGGTGGCGAACTATATGGTCGTGCAGTGACCGACCCTAATTTTGCTTTCGGCATGATCTTCCCGACCGATCCACTCCAGTTGGTGCGCCATCCGTCGCAGCTTTATCAAGCCCTCTGTGAAGGTTTAATTCTGTTTATCGTGCTGTGGTGGTTTAGTTCAAAAACTCGTCCACGTTATGCCGTTTCAGCCTTGTTCCTTATCGGATATGGTATCGCACGCTTCACCGTTGAATTCTTCCGTGAGCCGGACAATGGTCAACTGTTCATTGGATGGATGAGTAAAGGTCAGTTCCTGACGGTTCCGATGATTCTGATTGGCCTATGGATGATGTGGTATGCCTACCAGAAAAAAATCTATGACTGGGGTCCACAAAAAAATCATTAATATTTTATAATTGTCTTTAAGCAAGCGAGGTCTAAGCCTCGCTTTTTTATGCGCTGAAATTTATTCCTTCATACGCATTTACTGCACATGAAGTGACTGAATTAGACAACTGATCTGTGCTAAAGTTTATTCAGCTTATTTTTAAACTATCGATCCATGCTTGAATTTTGGTTTAACCCCAGCGTTTCTGTACTTAAAAAAATCCTGTTTTTTATTGCGATGGTCGTACTGACCGGTGTTCTGTATTGGATGGACCCCCTAACACTTCAAGCCATTCTCATGTTCATGGGTACAGGCGTGATTTTCCTGATTTGTCGTTATTGCAAGATTCATTTTGCAGCAAAAAACCCAACAGGTTTGCTCTATCGTTTATTGACCTGGATACCGATTGCACTGCTGTTAGCATTGGTTTTTATCAACATGAATAAGGGTGAAATTTTGATTCCGGGTGCTCAAGGCATTGGCTTTATGGCTTTGGCGATCTGCCTGCTCTCCCCGATTTCACTGCTGAATAAAAACGAGAACACTTCGCCCGAAGGTAAAGTTTAAATGCTGACGTTTTGGTACTCTGAGCGCTGTAACCGACAAATCAAGCTCATCATTTGTATCAGTACCTGTGTGCTTATTTTTCTATGCGCTGAACAAAAACAACTAGATCCCCGCTTTGCGGGCATAAGTTTAGCCATTGGTTTGATGATTAATCTGCTTTATAAGCTCAGACAAGACAAACTAAAAACACTGTCTCCGTCATTAAAATGCGCTTTGGCTAGTTTGCCAATTTTATGTTTAGTGTGCTTAATTTATTTTCTACCCAATGAGCAACGCTGGATTTTAGCGCTACAATGTATGGGCTTTGCGGCAATTGGATTATTTATCGTCTCGATCTACAGTCAGCGTGCAAAAAGGTTTGAAGACTAACCTTTTTGCAGCCATGGGCTGTTAATCCGCTAAGCGATAATAGCTATATTTCACATTTGGAGTTCGATAGACCGCATAGCCCGCTTGACGATAATCAGACACCCAGTCCTTACCTGAATATGCTGCGATATGACCATAACGACTACTTTGATTGCGGTCGATAATATAAATATCGCCTTTCTTTGGTCGATCAAACGCTAAATTAATTTTTTGATAACCAATTTTTTGTAATGTGCTGCCCCAGTCTGCTGCAGCAACGGGGTGACCGTTAAAACGTGCCCCAGCGGACTCAAGTGCTAGACGAACACTGCGGGCACATTTCTGAGTACTTCTTTGGCGGGTAATGCCTTGTAAAAATCCAGTCAAACGATCGATATCGATACGCTGACCATTTCGGGATACCACATTTTTAGTCGCTGCTTTTTGAGTGGTATTGGACTTGCCCGTATTTTTACTCGCCTGAGAACGAATTATGATATTTGCCTGAACTGGAGCATGCACTTCACTCAAGTTTACATTGTGATCATAAGCCATTCTTTAACCCACACTCCCGCCTATATTTAGGCATTCAAAAATTTTAACGAGGGTGATAGTACCCCGTAAATCATGTTTTTTCATGTAAAAAATGTAAGATTTCTTAAACAAATCTTCACATTTAAATACGACCGTCTATTTTTAACTCAAATAGATTTATTTTTTATATCAAACTCTTAATCAAAAATAGTTGTTCAATATCACCTCTTCATAATGAGAAAAATCACGTTTATTTTTTAATCAAACTTATCTGTATTTTTTTCAACACTGCGAAAGAAGCATCTCTCAATATGTAAAAAATAGAGCTTCGTTTTCTAAGCTCATGCTTGATTTAACAGACATATAGTCTCGTTAACACTTGATGTAGTTGTTATAAATAGACGTCTTCAGTTCAGGCAATTCAGCGCTTGTTGCCTGCAAAATTTGCTCATCACCCAATAAACACCGTATGTTTTGGATTTTTTAAACCTGACTATATTCAAGCGCCCATCACAGTTCCTTCCACACGCAAAACAAGCTAATATGTGCCACAAGAAATTTAGCAAATTATGAGAGAGACATGCGCCAGTATTTAGACCTTTTACAACACATTCTCGACAACGGCGGCGACAAGGGCGACCGTACGGGTACGGGAACACGTTCTGTATTTGGTCATCAAATGCGCTTCGATCTTTCTCAAGGTTTCCCTTTACTCACCACCAAGAAAGTTCATTTCCGCTCTATCGTGATTGAACTGTTGTGGTTCCTTAAAGGCGATACCAATGTTCAATATTTGCAAGACAATAAAGTCTCCATTTGGGATGAATGGTCTACCGCAGAACAAACTGCACGCTTCGGTCGTCCTGCCGGCGAATTAGGTCCTGTTTACGGTCATCAATGGCGTAATTTCGGTGCGACCAAAAAAGCCGATGGCCTATATGAACAAGATGGTTTTGACCAAATTAAATGGTTGGTCAATGAAATCAAAACCAATCCTAACTCACGTCGTCTAATCGTGTCTGGTTGGAACCCAAATGAGGCAGGTAATGTTGCATTGCCACCATGCCACACCTTGTTCCAATTTTTTGTCCAAAATGGAAAATTATCCTGCCAATTATATCAACGTAGTGCTGACGTTTTTCTGGGTGTGCCGTTTAACATTGCCAGCTATGCCCTGTTAACACACATGATTGCGCAAGTTTGTGGTCTAGGTGTAGGTGACTTCGTTTGGACCGGTGGGGATACACATTTATATGCCAACCATTTCGAACAAGCGCAGTTGCAACTGACACGTGAACCAATGGGTCTGTGCCAATTAAAACTCAATCCTGAAATTACCGATCTTTTCGATTTTAAATTTGAAGATATTGAAATCGTAGGTTATGAATCACATCCTGCGATTAAAGCCCCTGTTGCGGTTTAATTTTTAGAAATTCCAAGTGAAAAGCAAAATCCCGCTTTACCTCAAGCGGGATTTTGCATTCTAATAGACGGCAAATAATTCGGCTATTTGAGTTCAAACTATGGCATTTCAAAATTTAGAAATCGTGCACGTTGTCGCTATGGATCAGCAGCGCTGCATTGGTAAAGGTAATGATTTGCCGTGGCATATTTCTGCCGATTTACAGCACTTTAAAGCCATCACCCAAGGTGGTGTGGTAGTTATGGGACGCAAAACCTTAGAGTCTATGGGACGTACCCTACCGAAGCGTGTCAATTGGGTCATTACACGAGATAGCAATTGGTCATTTGAAGGCACCAAAGTTGCATATAGTATCGACGAGGCGTTAACGCAAGCTGTTGCTGATGTCGCAAGTTCAGAAAAACCAACAAGTTTGTTTATTATTGGTGGTGGTGAAATTTTTAAGCAAACCATCGGCATCGCAGACCGTTTAGAACTCACGCATGTTGAACTCGATGTTCAAGGTGATGCGCATTATCCTGAAATTCCTGCGGACTTTCAAAAAGTGGCATCAGAACAACACATCGACGACAAAACTGGGATTGCTTTTGAGTTCGCAACTTACCGAAAATAAAGAAAAATCTTAAGCTAAAAGAAAAATATGCAACAGAGTGACCAACGAGCAATGTTCAAAAAAATAGGGCGAAGTATTCTTCATTCTCTATTTAGTGTGTTTGTCCTCTGTTCTTCGATTTGGCTCTGTGCCGCCCTGTGGATACAGCAACCGGCAGGCTGGTTAGGCAGCCGCATTATCATTGGAATCTGGATCGCTTTTGCTCTAAGCATTTTAGGCATCTATATTACCCAACACTTTTTTAGCCGTCGTAAAGATGTCTTGATTTATATTGCGGGCTTTATCTGTGGTCTATTTTGGTATTTTGGCATGGAAGCACGCCAAGATCGTGAATGGAATCCTGAAGTAGCAGAAATTCTACATTATGAAAAGCAAGGCAATCTTGTCACCTTGCACAATGTGCGTAATTTCGACTGGCATGCCGATGGCAGCTATACCCCGCGTTGGGAAACCCGCCAATATGACCTGAGTCAAATCAATGGCGTCAACATCATTACCTCGTATTGGATGGGACCGCAAATTGCCCATACACTGGTCAGTTTTGATTTTGCTGACCGACCACCGCTGACGTTTTCGATTGAAATTCGCAAAGAGAAAAACGAAGAATTCTCTGCGATTGGTGGTTTTTTCCGTAAATATGAACTGAGCCTTATTGCATCAGATGAAAAAGATATCATCTATACCCGCAGCAATACACGCGGAGAACAGGTCTATTTCTTCCCCGTAAACATGCCAAAATCTGAAATGCAGGCGCTGTTTATTGAATATTTACATAAAGCCGATGAACTGCAGACTCAACCTAAATGGTACAACACGCTCACCAGTAATTGTACAACACTGGTTTTTGACATGATTCAAGCTGTTTCCAAACATCAACTTCCAACCGATTACCGCTTATTTGCATCCGGTTATTTGCCGAATTATTTATATGACCTCCATGCCATAGACCAAAATTGGGATATGAAAACATGGTATCAAAAAGCCCATGTTAACCCTCGTGTCTCTCAAATCAAGCAACTGAGCAGTGAACAATATTCGAAGTTAATCCGACAAGGTTTGCCGCATTCACAGTCCAATCCAAGCGCCAATCAATTGTAATTCTTAAATAATGATACAAATATGGCTAGCTTATCTGTGCGATATTTGCTTAGATAGTTGAAATGCTTCCACGGGGAAATTCCGATGCTAAAACAAATATTTGTTGCTGCAACTTTGGTTTCAACTTTAGTGGTGACAGGCTGTGAAAGCATGCCTGCACAAGACAACACCATAACTGAAAATTTAAACCTATTACAGAATCGTACTTGGATTGCCACTCAGATTGGCAACACTCCAATCAAAACAGCACCCAATGCGCATAATATTCCAAGCATTCAATTCGATGCGGCTTCAAAGCGTGTCTCAGGTGCAGACGGCTGTAATCGTATAATGGGTGGCTATAATGCTGGCAAAGACACCATAACGTTTGGCCCGATTGCTGCGACACAAATGGCTTGTCTCAATAACAATGGGCTAGAGCGACAGTACCATGCAGCACTCGAAAAGGTAACGCATTATCAAGTTTTTGGAAAAACCTTGAAATTGCTAGACCGTCACGGCAATTTATTAATTCAATATGAAAGCGCTGTTCAACCGCGTTAAATCATTAAAAAAGTCTGCTTCGGCAGACTTTTTTATTCACTGTTCAGTCATGCCAGAGACATTTAATGCACATAAACTAGTGATTAGTATACAGACGTACATTGCAGTTTTTAGCTATAACCCCATATTAAACATCAGGGAACAAAATAGGATTTCACTATGCAACAAGCGGTATTTGGTGGTGGGTGCTTTTGGTGTGTAGAAGCAGTTTTTCTACAACTAAAGGGCGTGCAAACAGTCGTCAGTGGTTATGCAGGGGGAGTTACTCAGCATCCAAGCTATGAGCAAATTTGTGAGGGGAATACCCAACATGCAGAAGTCATTCAGATCAATTTTGATGACAGCCAAATCAGTTTTAGCCAATTGCTAGATGTATTTTTCGCAACTCACGATCCAACCACGCTGAACCGTCAAGGCAATGATGTCGGTACACAGTATCGCTCAGTGATTTTCTATCAGGACGAATCACAAAAGCAGCTTGCTGAACAACGTATTGAAGAATTAAAAGCTGAAGGCATCAATATCGTGACTGAACTGAGTCCAATGCCAACCTTCTACCCTGCCGAAGAATATCATCAAAACTTCTTTGCACGTAACCCAAACCAAGGTTATTGTAATTTTTCAATACCACCTAAACTCATGAAATTACGTAGCAAATTTCAAGACCTACTCAAATCTGAGTGATCTAATTAAACGGCATCTATTTTCAAAATAGAGACATAAAAAAAGCGACATTTCAGTCGCTTTTTTTAGTTATCTTTGCTCAGTGCTTAGTTATCACTGGCAAAGGCGATATCGCTGAGTCCGGCTCCACTCGCACGCGACATCACTTGTGCAACTGTGTCATAACGTGATTCTTTATCGGCTTTTAATACCAATGCAGGCTTACGTTCTTGCTGACCAGCTGTATTTAGACGACTTTCTAAATCTTCAAGCGTGACAATATCACCATTCCAAGCGATATCACCCGCTGAGTTAATGCTGATGGTTACGCTTTCAGTTGGCAGATCAATCACTTCTGCAGTCGTTTGTGGCAAGGTTAATGGAATTGATGGGTTGGCAACAGTCGCAGTCACCAAGAAGATGATCATCAATACCAACATAATATCGATGAGCGGAATGAGGTTCATCTCATTCATGCCAGCATCGTTGTCTTCACCCAATTGAAAAGCCATTAAGCTTGACCTCCAGCTAAACTTTGCTGTGCAGTTTTCACGTCTTCTTTCTTCGCTGCAGATTCTTGTTGCAACATAGTATCAATCAATAAACCATGCGCTTGATCTTGCAATTCATTCGACAGTGTACGGTTAAAACGAACACAAATGTTATAAGCCAATACCGCAGGAATCGCCACAGCCAAACCAAGACCGGTCATGATCAAAGCTTCACCGACTGGAGTTGCCACTTGCGCTAAACCCGCTTGACCGCTTTTACCCACTGCTACAAGGGCATGGAAAATACCCCATACTGTACCGAACAAACCTACGAACGGTGCAATTGAAGCAATCGTACCCAATACAGATACGCCTTTTTCAGCATTAGCTTTTTCTACCGAAATTTGACGTAGTAATGCTTGTTCAGCCACAGCCTTACGTTGTTCAAAAGCCAAAGGAGCAAATTTCGCTTTCAGTTTGCTTAGTGCATCTGCAAGGTGGTTATACGCCACTTGTTTGAGCTGACGTGTGCCCATAATACGAAGAACGAAGATCGTCCAAGTCGCAATCGACATTGCAAGTAACACGAAATACAGTGTTTTGCTGACTGCATCTGCATGTTGCCAATAAACTGAAAAGTTCATATTCGAACTCCTAATGGGTTAGCCGGAATCTTAATTAAGTTTAAAGTTGAATGGTTGATCAACTCGCGTCGGAGTTGCCACACCATTATCAATATATTTGGATAAACGTGCACGCTTCACTGCAGCAGTCACTTTACGGTTTACAGCAGCGCCACAAGTCGAGTTTTTAATCGTTGCTGATTCGACTTTACCTTCAGCACTTGCTGCAATCGCAACTTCAACTGTACACGACGCTTTTAATTCACCATCTTCAAATTGAACATTCGGTTTCTTAATCCAACTGACACCATTACCAATGCTGACTGTTTTAGGTGTCGGTGGCGCAGGTGGTGCTGGAGGCGCAGGTGGTGGTACAACAGGTGCCGGAGGTGTTGGTTCAACACGAACGACTTTCGTTTCAGAAACCACAGTTGAAACAACAGGTGTTGGTGGTACGTTTTTGACCGCTTCAACAGTTGGTTTCGGCGCATCTTTCTTTTTCACCTGTTCCACTTTTTCCACTTTCTTCGGTGGAGGTGGTAAAGGCTTATCTACAATTTTAACTTCTTTTGGCTTTGGTGGCTCTTTCTTCGGTTCTGGTTTTGGCTTCGGAGGTTCTGGTTTTTTCTCTTCAACAATCTTCACAAAGCGAACTTTAATCGGATCTTTTTCGATCGGTTTAAGTTCTGGTGCTTTCATATTGCTGACCGCCCACAATACCCCCATATGCCCTACCACAACAGCGAGAAGCGCAGTAATGATTTTCTTTTTCATCGGGTTAGGTGATTGCATCATTGGAGCGGGAGATTGACTCATTAAACTCAGTTACCTTGAAGAAGCGATTGCATTTATTTTGTCAAAAATACAATCATGCTCATCGGTTAGCACAATTAAAGTACGGCAATAATAAATGAGAAGTGTTTTCATTTGCAACTATTAATTCGTCAGTTTTAATGACTTTTTTTAATCATAATATAAAAAAGGCATACCTAAAGTATGCCCTTTTATTCAAAAATTCATCTCGTTTTATTGAAATACAACAGTTTTATTACCATCGACAATAATACGATCTTCAAGATGCCATTTGACTGCACGTGCGAGCACATTACGTTCTACGTCCTGACCTAACTCACGCAATTGTTCAACAGTAAAGTCGTGGCTTACACGCTCTACGTCTTGCTCAATAATCGGCCCTTGGTCAAGATCAGCAGTCACATAGTGCGCTGTCGCACCAATCAACTTCACACCTTTTTCATGCGCTTGTTTATATGGGTTCGCACCAACAAAGGCTGGGAGGAATGAATGGTGAATGTTGATCACTTTCATTTCCCATTTTTGAACAAATTCTTCGTCTAAAATTTGCATATAACGAGCAAGAACCAATAAATCATTGCCTTGCATCAACTGATCAATTTGCTCATAAGCTTCACGTTTGTTTTCTTTGTTTACAGGAACAACTTCAAACGGAATACCGAAATTTTCTACAGATTCACGTAAAGCCTCGTGGTTAGACACGACTTTGGTGATTTCACATGGCAAACCACCACGTGCATGACGCCACAACAGTTCAAGCAAAGCATGGTCAACTTTTGACACCAAGATACCGACTTTCTTCACATCACTGACTAAAGCTAAACGCCAGTGCATGTTGTAACGCTCAGCAACATTGCTTGCAAATGTTTGAGTTAGACTTTCTTTACGGCTTTGTAAATTGTCCAATTCGAACTCAACACGCATGAAGTATCGCCCCCCTTGAGCTTCAGTCGCGTATTGATCAAGTGCGGTAATATTTGCTCCCTGATGATACAAAAAGCTCGATACAGCTTGCACAATCCCTGGTTTATCTTCACAGGTAATGAGTAAGCGTGCTGTGTTAGCGGTCGACATATTCATGTTGGTTTATATCACTAATCAGTTAAATTGAAAAAAGAGCCGAGTATTCTAACGCTTTTTAAAGCCAGACTAAATAGTCTTATTCAGTAACCTGATGCTTTACGTTTGAAAGACTTGCAAACAAGTCCGACGGCCCTAAAGTTTCGAGCAATCGCTCATAGGTTTCACGGCTTTCACCACGTAGATATGCGCCTTCTAAGAACACCATTTGTCGCAGTGCTTGCCACACCCACTTTTCTTCCAAAGTGTTGGAGTCGGTAATATGGCCCGACATATAAAGGAAGTTGGTCCAGTTGGTCAGCACGATCCACAAGTTAATGGTTAAGGCCTCAATTTCAGAATCGGTCATCTGCATTAAGCCTGCGTCAACAAAGGCACGATAAATTTTCTGCCCTTGTTGCATAACTTGACCGGCAAAACGTGGATACATTTTACGGAAATCTTCATTATTTTCGACCAAGTGATAAACATCACGATGTAAAAAGCGATAAGCCCATAATTGGCTACTTAATACTTGAAAATAGCGAATTTTATCATTGGCATCTAATTGACGATCATCAGGAAGCGCTAACATTTCTAGCGTTTCTTGCTGATATTGCTCCATTAATTCCTTAATAATTTCACTTTTATTTCGGAAATGGTAATACAAGTTACCTGGGCTCATTCCCAGTTCAGCAGCAATATGATTGGTTGTCACTGAACGCTCGCCACGCTCATTAAACAACTGCAAACTCAGCTGCAAAATACGTTCTTTCGTTTTTAAGGTTTTGGTGTGAGACATCCTAAAACAACCATTTATTTCAAAGCATTAGAACACTAACACATAAAGTAACTTGACTATTTAGAGTATTTGCTCTAAAAATTAATTAATCGCTAATTTGGATATGGTCGTGCGACATGAATAGTCAAACAAAAACAACTTCAATGACACCACATTCTTTTGATCACCAGCATCTCAACAATATGTTGGAACAGCAGAAACAAGCGTATTTACGTTACCCATTGCCTACAGCGAAGGAACGTATAGACCGTTTGGCTCGGCTTAAGCGTATCTTAGTTAAGTATCAAGATCAATTTGCTGATGCAATTAATCAAGACTATGGTAACCGTTCTATTGGTGAAACCAAGATTGGTGAGTTACTTACCTGTCTTGAGCACATCAAATATTATAGCAAGCATTTGACAGACTGGATGAAACCATCCAAACGCCATGTCGGAATTATTCACCAACCTGCCAAAGCATGGGTGCAATATCAACCACTTGGTGTCGTCGGCATTATTACGCCATGGAACTACCCACTGCTTCTTTCTATAGGCCCACTGATTTGTGCTTTAGCTGCGGGCAACCATGCCATGATCAAAATTTCGAGTGCCTCTGCGGCATTCGGTGATGTGCTAGAAAAAGCTCTCGCAGAAGCATTTCCTCAAGAATTGGTCGCAGTCGTCAACGGTGGTGGCCCAATTTCAGATGCGTTTAGTCACCTTGCCTTCGACAAAATGATTTTTACTGGCTCGACCAATGTCGGTAAAACCGTCATGGCGGCAGCGTCTGAAAACTTAGTTCCGGTGATTTTAGAATTAGGCGGAAAGTCACCTGTATTGGTTCATCCGTCTATTGACCTAGCAGATGTCGCACAGCGTCTTGCTGTTGGTAAACTTTGGAATGCAGGTCAAACTTGTGTTGCACCTGACTATGTATTCTTACCTCGTGGTAAAACGGCTGAATTTTTAGATCACTATAAAGTGTGCGTTGAAGCCATGTACCCAAGTATTGCCCATAATCAGGACTACACTTCGATTATTAATGACAAGCAGTACAACCGCCTACAAGGTTATTTAGAAGATGCGCGTGATCAAGGCGCACAAATCATCAGTTTTAACCCACAAAATGAAGATGTGGATGCTGTACGTAAAATTGCACCTACGGTTTTAACGGGTGTCACTCCAGACATGCAAATTATGCAGCAAGAAATCTTCGGTCCGATCCTTCCGATCATGGAATATGATCAAATTGACGAGGTTATTGCTTTTATTAATAGCCGTCCTCGTCCACTTGCTTTATACTATTTCGACTTTGATCAGGCACGTGCCGACTATGTCGCAACACGTACCCATTCAGGACATTTCGGACAAAACACGGTATTAACCCATGTTGCTCAAGATGACCTGCCGTTTGGCGGTGTGGGGGCTTCGGGTATGGGGAAATATCATGGTCCAGAAGGTTTCTTCAGTTTGTCGCATGAACGCTCGGTGATGTCGAATCCAAAACTCTATAGTTTGAAATTCATTCTTCCACCGTTCAATAAGCCGATCCACAAACTGATTTCGAAGACACTTCTTCGATAAACGATCAAGGCATGAACGATCACACTAGGTGATCGTTCGTTTTATGCAAAATCGCTTGTCTTTTAAGCGCATTTTTGATATAAAACGCCCCTTGAATGAATTCAATGTTTTTTTTGACTGGCCATACAGATTTGCTGTTGGCTAAATCAATGGAGTTACACCATGTCTAAGGTTTGCCAAGTTACCGGCAAGCGTCCAGTCGTTGGTAACAACGTCTCACACGCCAACAACAAAACTAAACGCCGGTTCGAGCCGAACCTGCATCACCACCGTTTTTGGTTAGAAAGCGAAAAACGTTTCGTACGTCTTCGTCTAACTACTAAAGGTATGCGTATTATCGACAAATTGGGCATCGAAAAGGTTGTTGCTGACCTACGTGCTCAAGGTCAAAAGATCTAAGGAGCTACGAACATGCGTGATAAAATTCGCCTAGTTTCTTCTGCTGGTACAGGTTATTTCTACACTACCACTAAGAACAAACGTACTATGCCGGAAAAAATGGAAATCAAAAAATTTGATCCAAAAATCCGTCAACACGTAATTTTCAAAGAAGCTAAAATCAAATAATTTTAGTTTTTTGAAAAAAACGACCTGCTTAGGTCGTTTTTTTTTGCATTTTTTTTATTCGAATTGCTAAACTTTCAAAATGCTTTTGGCACTTTTTGTGCTTGTCTTTTTTACCCTTAACTTAGGCTTAAGGAGTTTTTAGTGCCTCATGATGTAGAACTTATAATATTACTTGCTGTTGGCTTTGGTTTTGCCTTAATTTTTGGCTATATAGCTGCGCGCCTGCGACTTCCTCCCCTCATCGGCTATCTGATTGCCGGTATTATTATTAGCCCAAATACGCCTGGAGTAGTTGGTGACATCCATCTCGCTAACCAGTTGGCCGAACTCGGTGTCATGTTCCTGATGTTTGGCGTGGGTATGCACTTTTCACT
The DNA here is from genome assembly GCF_013418335.1 of Acinetobacter sp. YH12145. Lineage (NCBI taxonomy): Bacteria > Pseudomonadati > Pseudomonadota > Gammaproteobacteria > Moraxellales > Moraxellaceae > Acinetobacter > Acinetobacter sp. YH12145. The sequence continues at coordinate 168,329 of NZ_VPCE01000006.1, forward strand.
CAATGATTTGATGCAAGTCCGTCGTATTGCTTTGCCCGGTGCCATTTTACAAATTGCAGTGGCGACCTTACTGGGTATGGGAATTTCCATGCTTTGGGGCTGGAGCATGGGCTCAGCCTTAGTGTTTGGCTTAAGTTTGTCGTGTGCAAGTACGGTGGTTCTCCTCAAGGCTCTCGGTGACCGAGGCTTACTTAACTCCGTGAATGGTAAAATTGCTGTAGGCTGGCTCTTGGTTGAAGATCTGGTCATGGTCTTGGTTCTGGTCTTACTCCCTGCCACAGCAGTATTGCTTGGTGGACAGCCACTCACAGAAAGTAGTGCAGATGAAAATATCTGGCTCACCCTTGGTATTACCTTACTCAAAGTGGCAGGCTTTATTGCCTTCATGCTGATCATTGGTAAACGCTTAGTGCCAATGATTATGCAAGTGGTTGCACGCTTAGGCTCACGTGAATTATTCACGCTTACCGTGGTTGCAGCAGCTGTGTCTATTGCCTTTGGTGCCTACAAGGTATTTGGTGTATCCATGGCACTGGGCGCATTTTTTGCCGGTATGGTGGTCAAAGAGTCTGACTTTAGTCACCGTGCAGAAGAAGAAACCCTTCCGCTTCGTGAAATTTTTTCGATTTTGTTTTTCGTCTCCGTCGGCATGCTGTTTGATCCACGGATCTTGATTGAACAACCGCTTCACGTCTTAGCAGTAGTCGGCATTATCATGATTGGTAAGACCATCGCTGCAATGGCGTTGGTGTTGTTCTTCCGTTACCCCATCAATACCGCATTAACCGTTGGGGCGAGTTTGGCGCAGATTGGTGAGTTCTCATTTATTTTGGCGACCTTAGGTGTATCTCTAAATCTCCTTTCAATGGAAGGTCAAAATCTGATACTGGCAGGCGCTTTAATCTCGATTACGCTGAATTCATTTATATTTTCTGCAATCGAGCCTATGCAGCGACTCATCCGTGAGCGCTCGAATTTGGCCCGTTTACTGGAACGTAGTAGTGACCCATTGGCCATGTTGCCGGATGAGGTCTCACAGGATTATCTGCGTGATCAGGTGGTGCTGATTGGTCATGGTGAAGTCGGTCGTCGTATTACTCGCGAATTAATGAATGAAAACATTAAAGTGGTTATTGCTGAAGAAAACCGTGAAATCGTGGAAAACTTGCGGGAAAAAGGCATCGCTGCGGTATCTGGTGTAGCAACAGAACCGGGTGTTTTAATTCAAGCCCATATTCAACACGCACGCCTTTTGGTCATTTCACCTATGGATATTTTAGATATTCATAAAATTGTCGATATTGCCAAAATGCTGAATCCGTCTATCCAAGTATTGGTTTGTGCGGAAAGCAAAGAAGAAGCTGAAGTCATTCGTCGTGACAATATCGGTGAGGTTTATTATGCCAAAGAGGAAATGGCGAAAAATATGAGCAATCATATTTTAAATCAAATCCAAATTGCCCATCACCAAACACCGACACACTAAATGCCTAAATAAAACGCTTAGGGGCAATACCCAAAAGGCGATGCATTAAAGCATCGCCTTTTTTTAAACTGATATAATTCAGTAATATTAAAATCACAAATAATTGAATTTAAAAAACATATTGATAAAATGAGCACCAAACAAAGTATCATTTTAAAAACTTCAAACAAGATAAACATGTTCATTCTCTATTTAGGCTTTGCCATTATTTTAATTGGCGGTCTGGGCTTTCTCATCGCTGCATTTAAAACCAGTATTTTATGGGGTCTAGGCTGTCTATTGTTTTATCCCATTTCCATCGTCTTTCTGATTTTGTATTGGCAAGATGCCAAAAATCCATTTTTCTTACAGCTCATCGGGGTCTTCATTGTATTTTTAGGTTCGATGCTGATCTCACCTGCTGAACTGAGCAAAGTCTAAGTGCCATTTTGAGTATAAAAAAACGCACCAAAAGGTGCGTTTTCATCAACATGATCCACAAAATCAGCAGCTATATGATTAGCTCATATATTTTGGCTTTTCATCAACCACTTCGGCATGCCATTCATCCACTTGTTTTTCTAACAGACCAAACAATGCAGCCTGAATCATTTGCTGAGCGATCACACTCATTTGATCGCCCAAAATATTGCGTAATTCTTCATTGAATTGGATAGTCACCAAAGGCTCTTTTTCTGAGCCTGCATTACGCAATGCCAACTCACCACCTTCCAATTGAACCAGCTCTAAAATTGCTTCCTGGTTCCCAAAGAGTTCTTTCAACTGTTCTATAGACATATATCCCTCCATGCGCAACATGGTGATAAAGGCATCTGCACTTTGTATTACTTAGATAATCTTATATCGGGTTAAATAAATTTATTTCAAGTAGCAATAGTCCGATTAGAACTCCACCATCTCGTTACGAAATCCATCAATCAATTGAGTTAGATCACGATGCCATTCACGCAAAATAGCGGTATCTGGTAACCATGCTTGCGGTGTTTGGGTAACTTTAATAATTAAATTTGAAGATGTTTCATCTTCTGGCTCTGGTGCAGACGGTTCAGGTGCATACTGACACATACGATGTGCACGTTTCAGCTCTGCAATAAAACCCTGCTTTGCCAATTGCTGCATAACAGTCACTTCAGGTGATATCTGACCTTTTTCAGCCATCAGCGTTTCAATCGACTTTAACGTGGGCGCAGGATCATTTAAACGATAGTAACGCACCAACTCTTGTAAAAACGCAAGTACTGCACCATGCAAATGAAAAACTGCTGCTTCGCGATAAGCCTGAGCTTGTTGAACATGATCAGTCTGCTCGGCTTGCTGACATGCAAGACGGGTAAAATATAACTTTTGATTGGTACGATCAGCATGAAAGCGAGCAACACGAGACATGAACAATTCCCTAAATTTTGGCGTTTTTCTACATGAATAAGCTTAAACGGATTTTTAGGAAATTCACAATAAATATTATGGATGATCGATTTCAATTAAATAAATGTCACGCTTGGCAGGAACAGGCATATCCCAATCAATCATCCTGATATTTTCCAGACGCCAAGCCCAGTACCCTGCTGCCCAATATGTCGCCTGCGCTTGGTCTACCTCTGTTTCAGTCCATGCATGAACGTCATATACATCGACCATCGCCACTGCACGTCCAATATCTTCATCTCCGCTTTCATGTAAGTAGCGTTGATTTTCCACGATCACTAAATCTTTTAAAGGCAAATGTTCGGGCTGCCATGAGCGGACTTCAAGCGTTTTAAGCCCACAAGCAATGTTCGAACCAGATGGCGCAACAATCGACAAAGCCGAGTAGCATTTTTTCATAGATCACTGATAAAAAAAGGAGCGTAACGCTCCTTTTTAAATTTATGCTTTAGGCTTATCTTCAGCCGCTTTTACGCGAATACCCGCACCTTTGACTTTCAAAGTATTCAGGCCTTTAATCGCTTTTACAGCTTCACGACCATTTGGCATTTCGACAAAACCAAACCCTTTCGATTTACCTGTGCTTGCATCCATAACAACAACAGCAGACTCTACTGCGCCAAATGGTTTAAACAGTTCAACCAATTCTGCTTCAGTAACTGAACGCTCTAAGTTACGTACTAAAATTTTCATTCAATCTTCCAAATAGACAGCATCATCAAAAAGCATTTGTCTATTTTGCTTTTTAACTTGCGTGTAAATCACGTCAAAAATCTATTTTAATCGAGATCGATACCAAAATCTAAATTAATCGATTTTCTTTCGATTAACGCACTTTTTACGGTTTGCTGACGGGTTTTATAATGTGTTTCCAAACTACATAGGTTTCGAGTTAAATCATTCATAAAGTAACTTTCTACTTTACGCCCTTGCTCATCGACAGTTTCACGCGCCCAGTGGTTCAAGTTTTGCTTAGTCAAAATCAATTCATTTTGCGCACGTGTCAGCGCCACATATAACACCCGACGTTCTTCTTCCACTTCATCGAAATTACCTTGGGCACGTGCATGCGGATATTGCCCTGGTGTGACATTCGCCACATAACAGACTTTTTGCTCCGTTCCTTTTGCCGAATGAATGGTAATTAAAGTCACGACATCACTATCTGATTGCCGTTCAATTTCAGAAATAGACACAGGATCGAGCACATACTCTTCAAGAAATTCACTGAGCTGTGTATGCTTTGATGCCAGTTGTTTCACCAAATCAAAATCCCCGACACGGCGGTTCCAATCTTTTTTATAGTTTTCTTCCAGCTGCTCAGAAATCGCTTGAACAGCCAAGCTTACACATTCTTTGACTTGATCTTTCAACACCGACATTTGCTTCATCATCAGAATCGCTTGATCAGGTACTTTGCCAAACTTTTCCAACTTGGTTGCAATGGCTTGCATTTCTGGCTCGAGTAAAATCTGCTGCGATAACTTACTCGCACCTACATCACCCACACCATTCCACAAGGTTAAAAAGCGCATCCATGCAATATCATCTAAAGGATTGGCCACTACACGCAATACACTGAGTAAGTCTTTTACATGGGCTGTTTCAAGTAATTTCATGCCGCCAATAAAGCGATACGGCACGTTTGCGGCAATACAGGCCGCTTCAATATGACGAGCAGCAAAGCTTGAACGCACAAGCACCATATGATCCGACCATTTGCTGCCTTCGAGGTAATGGCGCTCTTTAATATCAATGGCAATCCATTTGGCTTCATCAAACTCATTCGGGAAAATATGCATTTTCGGCTTAATCCCTTCACCACGATAGGCATCTAGGCGTTTGTCATATTTAATTTCACTTTCATCCAACAACCAATTCGACAGATCTAAAATTTCTTGGGTTGAACGATAATTTTTTTCGAGTTTGAAAATCTGTGCGTCGGGTACACGCTCTTTGAAATGATGAATATTTTCAAAGTCTGCACCACGGAAGCCGTAAATGGACTGTGCATCATCGCCGACACAGAACAAGCTGACACGTTCTTTTAGTGGCTCAAGTAACGCCCATTGCAGCGGATTGGTATCCTGCATTTCATCAACCAACATGTGGCGACAAATTGAAGCGACATAATCGACCAGTCCATCTGATTCCGCCAAGGCTTTCGCCACAATCGCCAAGATATCGTCATAATCTAAAAAACTACGCGCACGTTTACGAGCTTCGTATTCTTTCATGATATCCGCGATTTGATCTTTTAACGCAAAGTACTCAGGCATTTGCTTTTCCATGGCAATGCTGAGTTTTTGACGCGTATTCCGCGCAAAAGAATATAGGTCACAGAGTTCTTTTGGCTTGGGTAAGTGATTGGGGTTTTTCTTATCATCACGGCCACGAATCAGGCGGAACATCATGAGTTGATCATCACGATCAATAATCGAAAACTGTTCTAGACCAAAGGCTTTTGGAATACGGCGCAAGAGGTACATACAAAAGGTATGAAAGGTTGATGCACGTAACCCTTTGGCTTGCTCACCTAGAGCCAACTCCACACGAGCGACAATTTCACTGGCAGCACGGCGAGTAAAAGTCAAAATTTGAATTTGATTGGCAGGCACGCCTTGATCAATTAAATAGGCAGCACGCGCCACGATGGTTTTGGTTTTACCACAACCTGCTCCTGCCAAAACCAAGCTATGCTGTGCTTCTGTTGTTGCGGCTTGTTTTTGTTGAGGATTTAATTCATCAATCAGGTTGGCTAAACTCATGGTTTCTCATCATTTCATGGATAGGTATAGTTTAGCAGATTGAAAAAAAATACATGTTAATGTAGGATCAAAATTACAACTAGAAAAAGATAAGTTTATGAAAAATTTTAAGCTAATTAGCCATTTCCTTCAGCCAGTTTTATTACTTTTAATATTTACAAATCATCCATCTTACGCAAAAAAATTGACTCAAACTGAATTTGATCACTTGATAAGTAAAAATAATCAGAAAGGAATTCAACTCCATGATGATCTAGCTGTAGCTCTAATTTCTGGCAATCATAAGCTTATATCCGATAATTTATGTGCAACTTATAAAATGAGTAAAGCACAATATGAAATTGCTTCAGAGAATTCTGAATTATTAAAAGCGAAACGGGCAAAAGAAAATGCAATAGAAAATATAAAAAACATTGAAAATATAATTCCAAAAAATCAAAAACCAATGGAAAAATATTGCAAAGATTCTCAACCAAATTAATCATATTTTCTAACTATGATTATCCTAAAACTCGCTAGATGCATTCATAAATTTTACCTTGATTTTTATTTCAAACATCTCATCACATTTCGACAGCAATGTTCCAAATTTAGTTCCGCATTTTTTAATGCATCTTCCAACTTACAATCTGGTGGATTAATCCCAACAATCTGTGTGAAACCTAAATCATAGAGTTCTGCTATCCCCTCACCCACTAGACCAGTAAAGGCGATCACAGGTTTATTAAACTTTTTTGCAACTTGCGCCACACCAAATGGCGTTTTACCGAACTTAGTTTGATGATCAATTTTCCCTTCACCTGTCAGCACATAATCTGCCTGTGCTATTTTTTCATTCAACTGACATTGTTCAATGACCAATTCCACACCTGATTGCATCGATGCACCTGCAAAAGCCATCAACCCAAAACCTAATCCACCAGCAGCGCCTGCACCTACTACATCACGTAAAGTACAACCCAGTGTCGCTTCAACGACATTAGCATAATGACTGAGGTTCTGATCTAACTGACGCACCATCTCCTGCGTTGCGCCTTTTTGCGGGCCAAAGATATGGGATGCGCCATTATCACCACATAGTGGATTAATGACATCGCTGGCAATGATGATCTCTGTGTACGTTAAACGTGAGTCGAGCTGCGTCAAATCAAGACTGTTAATTTGATCCAGATAACCACCACAAACTGCTATTTCGAAGCCATTTTCATCTAAAAATTGCGCCCCCAAGGCCTGCGCCATACCTGCACCGCCATCATTGGTCACACTCCCACCCAAGCCAATGATAATTTTACTTACTCCGAAGTCTAGAGCAGCCTGGATCATTTCGCCCGTACCATAAGTTGACGTCAATAAAGGATTTCGCTGAACAATATCGACAAGATGAATACCATTGGCTTTTGCCATTTCAATCACCGCAGTTTTTCCACCGTCAATCAAACCGAAATACGTCGTCACACGTTGATTGGGCAAAGGACCTGTAAGCGCTATCGTCACTTTTTGGCCGTCGCAAGCACTGAGTAACGCATCTACAGTTCCCTCACCGCCATCTGCCATTGGCACAGCGATGACATTTGCATCTGGTATGAGCTTTAAAATTGCACGCTGCATCGCGTCACAGGCTTGTTGAGCACTCATACTTTCTTTAAATGAATCGGGCGCAAGAACAAAAGTGGTCATCTAAATGCTCAAAATAAAACTTGTCCTCAACCATAACGGTTTTAAAATAGCAGGTATATCTAAAAACATCAGAAAGGTTCGAAATGTCACGAATCAACCTAGGTCAGTCTGCACCTGAACTGTATAAAAAAGTTGCAGAACTTGATGCACTGGCAATGCAAAAAATAAATGAGTCTGGCCTAAGTGAAGGTTTAGCCCATTTACTGAAATTACGTGCATCCCAAATCAACGAATGTGCATTCTGTATTCGCATGCATGCACAAGATGCACTGAAAACTGGTGAAAGCATTGAACGTATTAGCCTACTCAATGCATGGCGTGAAACTGCGTACTACGATGAAAAAGAACGTGCGGCTTTAAGCTTGATCGAAGCAATTACATTGATTGCCGAAGGCCAAGTTCCCGATGCAGTTTATGAAGATGCTTTGCCCTTTTTAACAGATGATCAAATCAGTGCCGTGGAATGGCTGGCTATTGTGATCAACACATGGAACCGAATTGCAATTAGTAGCCGCTATAGCGTTAAACCTTAACGGGTTGTACACATTAAAAGTGAATAAAAAAAAGAGTGCCTCAGCACTCTTTTTTTATTTATCAGATCCGCAAGCAGCTTACTGCTCTGCCGAGCTTTTCGGCACTTCACGTCGAATATAAGAAGCCAAAGTAAGGTAGTTGACCCCTTGGAATAAAATATCAACCGCCAAGAATAATCCTAATACCCAAAATGGCGCATCAGGCGACATCAAAATGATCACACCCGTAATCAAGGTCAATAGACCTGAAAATAGTGTCCATCCCCAACCTTGAAATGCTCGAAATAGCACAGCATTAAAGATACGAATGACCCCTGCAATGATCAAAATAATCGCCAACAAATTGGTCAGGACAATGGCCGTTTTGACAGGCGTTGTAAATGCATAATAGCCTGCGACCAAATACAACACACCAAATAGTGCCCAGAACCAGCGGTAGCCGCCTTCAAAAATTTTAAATGCTGCGATGAAGTGAATTACGCCACCTAACATCATCAGCAAACCAAAAATATAAATCACCGTAAGTGTCGCAAATGGCAAGGCTACCAAAAGGACCAATCCGAAGACCACCAATAAAGCACCTAAACCGAGATACCACTTACGGTTTTCATGGAGCTGACTGCGAATTAAATCGTTGCCTACTGTTCTCATGCTTTTTCTCAAGTTATTCGTTATTCAATGGATTATGCAACTTCATGATGAAGAAAAATGAAAGAAAAGTCCAAATCTTATCCACACTGCTGACTTAGACTGTGGATAAGATAGGTTTTATCCACATTATTTTTTCCATCCCACTTCAATCGCTGTGACGTCATTCACCACAGTATCAGCTAAATCTTCAGGCATTTTACTTTGCGTCTGTGAGGTAGGAATATGCCCTGCCATCAGTTCAGCTTTGCTTTGTGGAAACAAAGGCTGCCGCTCAGGTTCTGCATAACCGACAGGAAAAATCGGCTGACCTGTAGCCAAATCATACTTATCAGTTGCACCAAAAGCGTGTAATAACTCATGTGCTAAAACGATTTTATTCTGCGCTGTCTGTTTATTCGATGCAAATAAATTCACCGATCCAATTCGACCATTTTCCAAGGCTGTGGAATGTTTAAGTTCTTTGGTTTGGTTCGGATCGTAATAATTTAGAAAGAGCGTGACACTCGAAACCCCGTCTACATTTTCATGCTGCTGCCAAGCATAGTAGCGGAATTTCAAACTCCATAAGATAACGTCCAACATGCCAGCATCATTGGGTACTTTGGGAGGTAAAACTTTCAGCTCGCGACCTAACTTAAAATACACATAAGTCGGTTGTCCTCGGTATTTCTGTGCCGTCGCTTGTAAATATTTTTGAACATCATTTAAATCATTGACAGAGAGCTGCTGTATATAAGCTTGTGTGCTCTCTCGACCATCTGCATTAATTGGATGTAACAATACAAAGATCGGTTTACTCCAGTCTTGATTTTTGTCTTTATAGGCATTGAATGCGACCACTAGTAAAATCAGCAATAAACACAGTACCCGAATTTTTTTCCACATTTTAAATCGTACTCTGCTTTTTTATCTTTCTTAAATACATTTGACTCATTTCTATTTTTGTTTCAAATAAATTTAGCGTTTTAATTAGTCCAGATAATTTTGCTCGACCGTAGTTTCTAGAATCAAAGTCAGGTTTGACTGCGCTGATATATTGCCCAACCATACTTAAATTAGCCCATCCATTTTCATCCGCATTATCTTTCACAGCTTTATAAATCAAATTTAAAGTGGGTTTATCAATGATTTCAGTGATTGTATTCTCTTTAATCTGCACAGATGGCTTTGGTTCACTTACTTTTATATTTTCAATGACTTCTTTAATTGGTGAATTAATAAGATCTTCTTCAGTATTTTTTAGCTCATTATCTTGCAGTAAGTTTTCAACATAAATAAATTTATCACATGCTTTTTTAAATGCCTCTGGCGTCGACTTTTTTCCAAAACCGTAAACACTTAGCCCATTTTCACGAATTCTAGATGCTAAAGGGGTAAAATCACTGTCGCTTGAAACAATACAAAAGCCATCCAATGCACCTGCGTACAGCAAATCCATCGCATCAATGATCAAAATCATATCCGTTGCATCTTTGCCCTTTGTGTAAGCAAACTGCTGAACAGGTGTGATTGCATGAGGAAGTAAGACTTCACGCCAATTTTTTAAGGTTTCGCTGCTCCAATCTCCATAAACTCGTTTAACACTTGCGATTCCATATTTTGCAACCTCTTCCAACACAGATGGAATAGCATTGGTCGATGAGTTATCCGCATCTATGAGTACAGCAAACTTTTTCGTTTGAATTTCCACTATTCCCCCAATCATTTTTATCATTTAAATTTTGATTAATTCTGACATAAAAAATGCCGACCGAAGTCAGCATTTTATTGATTTTAAAGCTTAAGCCTCAACCCACTTACCGTCTTGGTACACCAAAGACCATTTGGTTTGTTTGCCTTCAGCATTTTCAGAACCAATATATTGCGCTTGGTTCTTACGGCTGAATTTCACCAATGTTGGGTTGCCTTCAGGATCGACATCCGGCGCTTGCAAGATGAACTGATATTTTGCATCCAACTGATCTGCGACAGAACGTAGTTCCGCGACTTTAGGCGCACGAGTTTCACGAACTTTCGGGAACTTACTTGCAGCTAAGAATAAACCTGCTGCGCCATCACGAAGGACAAAGAAGTCATCATGTTTGGTTGAGCGTAAGTGTTCCATTTTGATTGGGTCGACACGTGGAGGTGCCGGCTGACCGCTCTTCAACACTTTACGTGTATTGTCACAGCTATTACATGCAAAGTAAGGACCGAAACGGCCTGTCTTCAATTGCATTTCGCCATCACATTTGTCGCACGGAATGGTTGGACCATCATAACCTTTGATTTTGAACTCACCTTCTTCAAGCTCAAAACCAGCACAGTCTGGGTTATTACCACAGATATGTAACTTACGACCGCCATCAATCACATAGCTGTCCATGGCTGTTTCACAGATTGGACAACGTTTTTTCGACATTAAATCTGCTGTTTCTGCCGAGTCATCGTCAGACAATGCAGCCAATGATTCTACAGGTGTCAGGTTTAAAGTTCCCTTACAACGCTCTTTTGGCGGTAAGTTATAACCTGAACAACCCAAGAACACGCCGGTAGTCCCTGTACGAATTTGCATCGGACGGTCACATTCTTTACAGTGCACAGCATCCACTTCTACAGGTAAATTACGGCGCATGCCATTTTCACCCTGAGCTGTGGTTAAGCGTGTTTTAAAATCACCGTAGAAGCTATTGAGTAACTCTTTCCAATTACGATCACCATCCGCGACTTTATCTAGCTGACCTTCAAGATCTGCCGTGAATGCATAGTTCATCAAGTTATTGAAGTTTTCATCGAGACGATCTGTCACGATTTCACCCATTTTCTCAGCGAACAAACGACGGTTATCAAGCTTCACATAACCACGGTCTTGAATAGTTGAGATAATCGCAGCATACGTCGATGGACGACCAATCCCTTTTTTCTCAAGCTCTTTGACCAAAGATGCTTCAGTGAAGCGCGCAGGTGGTTTAGTAAAGTGTTGCGATGGATCTAATTTTTCAAGCTTGAGTACTTCACCGACTTTTACAGCAGGTAACAGTACATCATCATCCGATTTGTTTTGACCACGCACTTTAGTGAAACCATCAAAGACCAATGTACGGCCTTTGGCTTTGAGTTCTACACCATTGGCATCTACTAAAATGGTCGATGATAAATATTCCGCTGGTGTCATCTGACATGCCACAAACTGACGCCAAATCAAGTCATACAGGCGTTGTGCATCACGTTCTGCACCTGCCAATTGGTCGCCTTTTAGCGCCACATTTGACGGACGAATCGCTTCATGGGCTTCTTGAGCACCCGCTTTGTTGCCATAACGGTTTGGCTTCGCCGGCAGATATTTTTGACCAAATTCAGACTCAATATGACCACGTACCATATTGACTGCATCATCACTCAAGAAAGTTGAGTCTGTACGCATATAGGTAATGAAACCCGCTTCATACAAGCGCTGTGCCAACATCATGGTTTTCTTCACAGAAAAACCAAGACGGGTACTTGCAGCCTGTTGTAAAGTCGACGTGATGTAAGGCGCACTCGGATTAACCTTAGTTGGCTTATCTTCACGAGTCGTTACCGTATAATCAGCATCTTTAATCAGATTTAGAAGCGCATCTGTTTCAGCTTTATTGTGTAATTTTAAAGTCTTGCCGTTTTGCTTCACCGCTTCAAGACGAATATCATCTTTCTTAGCTTTGGTATCTGCAAAAACTTGCCAAAATTCTTCAGGAATGAAAGCACGAATTTCACGTTCACGCTCAACTACCAGCTTCACCGCAACGGACTGTACACGACCAGCTGAAAGACCACGGGCAATTTTTTCCCACAACAATGGTGAGATCATAAAGCCCACAATACGGTCTAAGAAGCGACGTGCTTGCTGTGCATTGACTTTATCTGTATCGAGGCGAGAAGGATGTTTAAAGGCTTCTTGGATAGCATTTTTAGTGATTTCGTTGAACACCACACGTTGATAACGTGAGTCATCCCCGCCAATCACTTCTTTTAAATGCCAAGCAATCGCTTCCCCTTCTCTATCCATATCCGTTGCGAGATAGACTTCATCGACTTGCGATGCCAATTTTTTCAGTTCTGCAACTACATGTTCTTTGCCTGGAAGCACTTCGTATTGAGCTTTCCAGTCGTTTTCAGGGTCGACGCCCATACGGTTGACCAAAGCTTTTTGTGCTTTTTTTGCTTTTTCTGCTTCAGTCAATTTGGTACGCGTCGCTGGTTTTTTCTCTGCTGTTTTTGCAGAGCCACCAGTTGGTAAATCACGGACATGACCCACCGAAGATTTTACGATGTAGTCAGAACCCAAATATTTATTGATTGTTTTCGCTTTAGCAGGCGATTCCACAATCACTAACGCACGCTTTTTCCCAGCATCGGAAGATTTTGCTGTGGTACTTTTAGATGTAGACCGAGGAGCGTTCGCCATAGTTAACCATCATTCCTGTTTAATAGGTATTTTAAAATTTAAAGTTCAGCCAATGAATGTAGAAATGCTTTCATATCATCAAGCTGGGTAGCTCTTAAGTCAGATTCTTCGTTCCAATAGAGTCCTACACAGTTTGCCTGCATATCAATAGCATAAATGCCCTTTAATGTAATGGGTAAGTCTTTAAACTTATCATCACCATAGACAAGTTCAAGTTTGTCATCCACCACCAAAGCTCGCATTAAAGGCAAGCGCGCATCTGGAATAAGCACACTATAATATGCCACCATACTGGCACGATTTTCCGATGCCTTTGGAATCTTGGTCCAATCAGGAGCAGCCACTAGACGCGGATGTAAACTCATTTTTCGAGCTTTTTCACGCATGATGCCTAAAGCTTTTTCTCTTGGATTTACTCGTAGCCCAAAAATTGACCCAAGTACAAAGACCACAATAAAAACGGTAACCCAGATTCCAGTATTTTCCATAGCACAACCTTTATATTCCTTTATTAGAGTTGCATAAGCGCAATATAAAACGCAAGTTCACTCGATAAAATTAATTCAGGAACATCTCGTGGCTATACAGCACTTCGTGACCATTCCAATAGATATATCCTTTTTCGATCAACTCTTTAAGTAATAATCGAACGTCAGATTGTGGGAACATTTGCTCCAATAAATCACGTAAGGCGTAGATATCTTTTGGTTTATCTGACTTTAATTCATGCAATTTTCGGATCACTTCCATTTGCACAGGATCAATCTTATTGAAATTTTTAAATAAGCCTTGCTGTGCAGCCTGAATCATCGACGCCGTATCATCAGTATTTGAGGTTTGTTCTTCGAGTGAAGCAGTAAATGCATTCAGGTCTGTTTTTATCGGCAATGCTGTTTCAGCCGTCGCATTTAAATCTAGCTGCACCCATTGTTTGAGTACTTTTTTTCGAATCGAAATTTGCTCATCAAAGCGTTTGACGATTTTAAGATTGATCAACATACCGACCAAATGCTGAGCTTTTTCGCTAGAGACTTGCAAAATATTCATCAGCGAATTTTTCAGTTTATCCAAACTGTTGGGCTTGCCACTGAGTTTTTCCAGACCATCACAATAGTGTTTAATCAGTAATAAATCAGGTTTATTCCGAATGGTTTCTAGGTCAGGAATTTTATACTTCACTTTATGTGAAACTTCTTGTTCTGACTGAATTTGAATGAGATGTGCGCTGAGTCCAGAGCCGTCCAATTGTTCTATCAATAAGCCAATATCCGGCATCGCTGAAATCACTTCAATATGCGCATCTGGATCCATCAAGGCCATCAGTTGCCCCACAATCACCGCATATTCAAATTCTTTTTGCGGCGTTTCTGGAATATCCAAAACCACCAATTGACCAGTCGCGATCCACCCTGCAATTTCAGTCAAATCTTCAAGTGCATATTCAAATTTTCCGCTGCAGCTAAACACATACAAAGTACTGTAATGTTCAATGATATTGCGCAATAGATTTGCTGTGGGCGGGTTATTTTCCAAATCTAGCAGGACAACTTTTTGACTCATGAGATGAAATAATGGGTTTCGATCAGCAGATGCGGTGCATTAGACCTGTCACGCTGCAAAAGGTCAAATAAATTTACACCAATCCACAGCTTTGGCGCTGATTCGTCATCTGCCTGTCATTCAATAGTGACATTAATAATGCGGTGGGCGGTTAGTCATTGGGTCAAATGCCGCAATACCTTCAGATAAATCTGCCGATTCAATACGACGATACAAAATCTGCATTTGTTTCTTTAAATCAGCGATTTCGGCGTTTTGACGCGCAACTTGATCATTCAGTTGGTCAACTAAATCATCTAAAAATGCAATTCGGACTTGCAAATCTTCAATGGGTGCGGAAAATGACGCCTGTTCATCAAGATTTTGTTGTGTAGTCAATTTACACTCCTCATATAAGATTTCAGGAAACATTATGGCCTATATTACTTTAAGGGACGTCCAGCTTGCATTTGGCGGACCTTCCCTACTCGACGGCGCGAACTTCAGTTTAGAACGTGGCGAGCGAGTGTGTCTAATCGGTCGTAATGGTGAAGGTAAGTCTACTTTACTTAAACTGATTGAGGGAACTTTATTGCCAGATGGCGGTGAAGTTTCATTGCAAAATGGCATTACGATTTCAATGCTTGCTCAAGATGTACCCATGGATTCGGGCAAAGTTGCTGATATTGTTGCCGATGGTGCAGGTGAAGCTGCAACTGTTCTACGTGCTTATCATGAAGCCAGCGAAGCCTGCGTACTCGGCGATATGGACGCCTGTGAGCGCATGGGCAACCTACAACATCAGATGGATCAAATGGATGGCTGGTCACTTGAAACCAAAGTGAATGCCATCCTCAGCAAAATGGGCCTAGACCCAGAAGCTGACCTTGCAGATTTGTCTGGTGGTCGTAAGCGTCGTGTTTTGTTGGCACGTGCTCTCTTAACGCAGCCCGATGTCTTACTACTCGACGAACCGACTAACCATTTGGACGTTGAAAGTATTGAATGGCTCGAAAAATTCCTGCTTGATCAAAATAACTTAACCCTGTTGTTTATTTCGCATGACCGTTCATTTGTCGATAGCATCGCAACCCGTATTGTGGAACTTGACCGCGGCATTTTGCGTAGCTATGAAGGTAACTATTCACGTTACCTCGAACTCAAAGCTCAGCAAATGGAAGCGGAAGAAAAGCAAAATGCGCTATTCGATAAAAAACTCGCTGAAGAAGAAGTGTGGATTCGTCAGGGCATTAAAGCGCGTCGTACCCGTAACGAAGGTCGTGTTCGTGCCCTAAAAGCATTGCGTGAAGAGTCTAAAGCACGTCGTTCACAACAAGGCAAAGTGAGCATGGCAACGCAAGATGCGCAGCGCTCAGGTAAAGTGGTCTTTGAAATTGAAAACTTAGCTGTGCAATTTGGCAACAGCGCACCAATCATCAAAGACTTCTCGGCACTGGTATTACGTGGTGACCGGATCGGCTTAGTCGGTGACAACGGTGTGGGTAAAACCACTCTTATCAAAGCTATTTTGGGTGAGCAAGAACATACTGGTACAGTAAAAACAGGTACACAGCTTGAAGTTGCTTACTTTGATCAGCTTCGAAATGCACTTGATCTTGAAAAATCAGTGAAAGATAACGTCTCTGAAGGCTCAGACCATGTCGATGTCAATGGTAGCCGTCGTCACATCTACAGTTATTTACAAGACTTCTTATTCTCTCCAGAACGCGCACGTACACCAGTTAAAGCACTGTCTGGAGGTGAGCGTAACCGTATTCTGTTGGCTAAGCTTCTACTGAAACCATCGAACCTTATCGTGATGGACGAACCGACCAACGACTTGGATATGGTGACTCTTGAACTGTTAGAAGAAATGCTCAGTGCTTACAAAGGCACACTGTTACTGATTTCGCATGACCGTGCATTTATGGACAACGTGGTGACTTCAACTTGGGTCTTTGATGGTAAAGGTCAAATCGATGAATACATCGGTGGTTATCAAGACTATTTGGAACAGCGTCCTGACCAAACTGTCGTGGATCAAAAAAGCGATGTGAAAAAAGCCATGGCTAAAGCCGAAGCAGCGGCTGCCGCTGCGGTGCCTAAAAAAGTCAAGCTCAGCTATAAAGACCAACGTGCCCTAGAACAACTGCCGACTGAAATTGAAGCATTGGAACAAGAGCAAGCTGAATTGTCTGAAAAATTAGCTGACGGTTCTTGGTTCATGACTGACGCCAATGCTGCGACCAAAGCATCACAGCGTCTAGCTGAAATTGATGACGAAATGCTAGAAAAAATGGAACGTTTAGATGAGCTAGAAACGCTCGCTAAAGGCTAAATCTACAAATATTCCACACAGAAAAAGCCGTATCTCGATACGGCTTTTTTATGTCATATGACTCGACTGGATGGCTAACCTAAATGACGCTGTTTCAAATTGGAGCATACAGCGTCTGTAAAGACGATTCCGCAAATGTGAAAAGCTTGCTATGGTGACGTTCAATATAAGATTGAGTCACGAGCATGCAAATTTCAGATCAAATTGTCTTGGTTACAGGAGGCGCACGTGGCCTCGGTTTGGCAATTAGCAAAACTTTAATAGCTGAAGGCGCACGCGTGGTCGTGAACTATCTATCCAGTCAAACTGCGGCAGAACAGTTGGCGACCGCATTTCCTCAGCAAGTGTTTGCCTATCAAGCAGATGTCACAGATAAAGCTCAAGTAGAACAGCTTTTTGCCGCAGCAGAAGCACATTTTGGTACCGCGATCACCTCTGTCGTAAATAATGCCCTCATCCATTTTCAATTTAATGGCGATGCCCGTCCTAAAATGGAAGAACTGACTGCACAGCACTTACAGCAACAGTTTGATGGCGCAGTCGTCGCTGCACTCAACACCACGCAAGCGGCGCTTCCCAAGATGAAAGCACAGGGTTTTGGTCGCATTGTCAATATTGGCACCAACCTGGTACAAAACCCTGTCGTGCCTTACCACGACTACACTGCAGCAAAGGCAGCTTTGTTGGCCTTCACCCGCACAGCGGCACATGAGCTGGGTGAGTTTGGGATTAATGTGAATATGCTTTCAGGTGGCTTATTACAAAGCACCGATGCCAGTAAAGCGACGCCCGATGCCGTCTTTGACTTAATTGCGGCATCGACACCTTTACGCACAGTGACCACGCCTGAAGAATTTGCTGCAGCCATCATGATGTTCTTGTCCCCTTACTCACGTGCGGTCACAGGGCAGAATTTGATTGTCGATGGCGGTTTAGTCAAAGGTTAAGTCTAGCGCAGCATGAGGTTGAACTTTCTCTTTCAATTCAGCTTCATGCTAAACTGAACCCTATTTTTTAATCTTTGATTTAGCCCTATGAGTCAAAAGCCAACATATCAACCCGGAAAATTCCAATGGTCTTTCTTACTTCCTCAGTATTGGGGAATTTGGATAGGGATTGTATTTCTTATGATTTTGGCGATTCTTCCGTGGGCAATTCAGTATCGACTTGGGCAATTCCTCGGTTCTGTCGCATTTAATAATCTCAAATCACGTCGTAAAACCACGATTCGCAACTTGGAAGTTTGCTTTCCTGAATGGACGGCAGAACAGATTGAAGCTAATGCAAGACAGGTTTTTATCGACCAAATGATTGGTATTTTTGAAACCTTAAATGCATGGTACAGCCCGCAGTGGTTCAAAAATCGGGTGCAAATTGAAGGCTTAGAACATATTCAAAATGCACAAGCTGAAGGCAAAGGTATTTTACTCCTCGGCACACATTCTACCCTGCTCGATGCTGGTGGCTATTTATGCGCACAGTTTTTTGAGCCGGATGTGGTTTATCGTCCGCAAAATAATCCGCTGTTGGATATGTTGATTGTGCGTTGCCGTGCCACCATCTATGCCAACCAAATCGACCATGATGATATGCGTGGCTTGATTCGCAATCTGAAAAATGGCCATGCCATTTGGTACAGTCCCGATCAAGACTTTGGTTTAAAACAAGGGGTTATGGCACCGTTTTTTGGTACTCCCGCAGCCACTGTTACTGCACATCGTCGCTTATTAAAAATTGCTAAAGCCGTAGCGATCCCATTGTATTTTTATCGAGATGGCGACATCAGCAACCCTCAATATCATGTGCTGATTGAACCTGCTTTGGATAATTTTCCGAGTGAAGATGAAGTTTCGGATGCTGTTCGAACCAATAAAATTATTGAAAATCAGCTACGAATCGCACCGACACAATACATGTGGTTCCATCGCCGCTTTAAAACCCGCCCACAAGGCTATGACAAAATCTATTGAGTTCAACTCAGCACATAAAAAAGAGAAATGCTATGAAAGTAATGCAGCTTTTACCTGAATTGAACAGTGGTGGTGTCGAGCGAGGAACCTTAGAAATAGCTCGTGCTTTAGTGACCGCCGGTCATGAGTCCTTAGTGGTTTCAAATGGTGGTCGCATGGTAACTCAATTGGAAGCTGAAGGTTCAACTCACCTCACGCTCGCAATCCATAAAAAAGCCTTATCAAGCTTATGGCAAATTCGTCCTCTACGTAAACTGATTGAGCAACATCAACCAGACATCGTGCATGTGCGCTCACGTGTCCCTGCGTGGCTCACGCATTTTGCCCTCAAAGGGATTCCTGCAAACAAGCGACCTCACCTGATTTCAACTGTACATGGTTTTTATTCGATTAATCGCTATAGTCAAATCATGACGCAGGCTGAAAAAGTCATTGCGGTCTCGGATAGTGTTGTCAAATACATCACGGACAACTACAAAAACTGTCCTACCAAGGACATTGTGCGTATTTATCGTGGCATTGACCCCGCTGCTTTTCCACATGGTTATCAACCCTCAGCACAGTGGCTCAATCAAACCCTAAAAGATTTCCCTGAACTAGAAAATAAGCGTCTGATTTGCTTACCAGGCCGTATCACCCGTTTGAAAGGTCATGAAACCCTGATCCATTTAATGGAACAGCTACAAACACAGTATCCCGACGTACATGCGGTGGTGGTCGGTGGTGCAGATCCGAAAAAAGCGGCTTATTTACAAGAAATGCAAGACAGTATTGCGGCTAAAGGGCTGAGTGATCGGATTACTTTTGTCGGTCATCGTTCAGATATCCGTGAATGGTTAGCTTTTAGCGATTTGGTTTTATCTTTGTCGAGCCAAGCGGAAACCTTTGGACGGACTGTACTCGAAGCACTGTCTGTAGGTACACCTGTGATTGGTTGGAACCGTGGTGGTGTAGCTGAAATTTTATCCAATGTCTATCCGCAAGGTTTAGTCACTGTCGATGATGAAACACAATTACTCGACACCTTAAAGTTGCATTTAGACCAACCACAACACGTGCAGCCTATCAGCATGTTTAGTTTAAAAGAGATGTGTGATCAGACTTTAGCGTTGTATACGCAAGTGGTCTCTCAGCATCCAGCTTGATTGACTACACGCCATAGATCTTTGCTGTGCAGGATAACGTTCTGGAAATCTTTTTAATTCAGCAACTCGATCATCATCTAGAAAGGATATTGTGCATTTCACAATATCCTTTTTTTCTATTAGGATTTTTTAACTGGCGATTTAATCCTTCAATTTCGGGCTTCCACTTAGCCCTTCCATACACGGTATCGGGACATCAACCAAAGGATTAGCGGCAACAACATGACATTCAGAATATATTTCAAACTTTGCCCTATACGCCAATAACCTCTATCTAAAATGTCATGCCGTGCATTAAACAATTCCAATCCCACTGCGACGACCACAACCGTCCAAATCGCATAAGGTGATTTCAATTGGCGGTGATGGCAAAAGGCCACAAAAAAGAACAGTATTAAGCCAAGGTAAATGGAAAGTGCATCGGTGGATAAGTGTGTAATCTGCAATATTTTTTGGTGCCATTCGGACAGCATAGAACGTCTCATACCTATATTTTTATTGGAAATTCATCGTTTTTTTCTTGGCACACTGTATAAAGAAATTGATCAAAAGAAAAGCAAAAAATTCTATATCACAAAAGCAAAACCCGAGTTCTGCATCCTGCAAAACTCGGGTCTATGAGGTTGTGCTTTCACAAGTATTCTTTTTATTTTTTATTGGCTTTCCTTTCCTGCATCCGTTCCGTGATGCTTCCATCGGCTTCGTCTTCCTTAGTGGGATGTTCCGTTCCCAGTTCCATGTGCCGATGATCAAAGAATAAGTCAATACACTTGACCTGACCATTCGTCAGAAGCCGAAAGCTGTGTAAGCTATTTCTTACACTTTTCTCTTAAATCAAACAAAATCAAGGTGCCTTCGTACTATCCTTATAATCACGGGCGATTTCATCGGTCACAATCTTCTCCTCTTTCTCAGCTTTTTCTATACCCTCCTGAATTGCCTCTTGCGCTTCTTGTTCATCTTCATCTGTTTGCTCTAATTCTTCTTGGATTTGCTCAAATACCCTGTCTGTTTGCAGCACCACATAGACTGGAAAATGGTCTGAACCGATATTGGGCAAGCGTTCCATATGTACCAAGGCAAAATCTGTACTATGAAAAATATGGTCGAGCGACCAACGCAGCAGTGGATAATTGGCATGAAAGGTATTTACGAAATGCCGTCCAACACGTGGGTCTAAAAGCCCACTGATTCGTTGAAAGAGTCGTGTAGTACGTGACCATGCCACATCATTCAGGTCCCCCATAACGATGCAACTTTCATCTAAATCTTTAATCTGATCGCCCACAATCAGCAATTCTGCATCGCGTAAAGTTGAATCTTTGGCTTCTGTTGGACTTGGCGGTTTGGGATGTAAACAATACAGTTGAACCTGATTTCCTGATGCTAAGGTGACTCGGGTATGGATCGAAGGAATTTCATCACTGAGAATAAATTTGACTTCAGTTTCACTAAGTTCTAACTTGCTATACAAATGCATGCCATACAAATTATCCAAAGGTACGGGTACGCGATAAGGATAATCAGCTTCAATCACTGCCAATTCATTTTGCCAAGTTTGATCTGTTTCTAGCGTGAGTACTAAGTCAGGTTGATGCTTTTGTATTTGTGCCAATAATAAGTGATATTGAGTATTCGGCGTAAGTACATTTGAGACAATGATTGAAATTTGTTTCTCTTTATCTAACTGGTCTGATCGAACTTTTTTGACTTGTTTTTTCCAAATAAAGGTATAAGGCAAAACCATTTTTAATTGATATGCCAAGGCAGCAATCAACCCAATTAAAATGATTTCACGCGCCAAGTCCCATTCAGCATTCCATAAAATTAAGCCTATGAAGGCAAATATGCCCAAAGCCAAGATTTGCAGACGCGGAAAATCTGCACCACGAAACCACCATTCATCTCGTGGTATGAGTGACCAAAATGTCAACCAAATGACGAAGCCAGCCAGTATTTCAATCCAAATCATTACGCCTCCCTTATATTCTTTATTTTTTATTGATTCATAAATTTATATCAGTTTTGCATGTAACATAAACAAGATATATTGCACAATATTATTGGTGTTTTCATTATGTAGCGCTTGCAGTTATGCGCCCTTTTGGTACACTCGAACCCCCTTTTTATTTTTTTAACGCACCGAGGCAAAGTGACATGAAAGTAGGTCTGGTCGGTTGGCGCGGGATGGTTGGTTCCGTCCTTATGCAACGTATGGTTGAAGAAAACGATTTCGCTCATTTCGAACCGTTTTACTTTTCTACCAGTAATGCAGGTGGTGAAGCCCCTGCGTTTGGTGGTAAGACTGCCCCAGCACTTATGGATGCAACGGACATTGATAGTCTGAAGCAAATGGATGTCATTATCACCTGCCAAGGTGGCGATTATACGACTGAAGTTTTTCCTAAGCTTAAAGCTGAAAATTGGAATGGTTACTGGATCGATGCTGCATCGACTTTACGTATGGATGATGAAGCGATCATCGTACTTGACCCAGTAAACATGAACGTAATCAAAGACGGCTTAGTGAAAGGTACAAAAACCTTCGTGGGCGGTAACTGTACCGTTTCATTAATGTTAATGGGTTTAGGCGGTCTATTCCAAAATAATTTAGTGGAATGGGCAACCTCAATGACATATCAAGCGGCATCTGGTGCAGGCGCGCAAAACATGCGTGAACTAATTTCAGGGATGGGCTACTTGTATAACAACACCAAAGACTTGCTGGATGACCCACGTTCACCAATTTTAGATATCGATTCTAAAATTGCACAGTTACAACGTGGCGAAGGTTTCCCATCTGCAAACTTCGGTGTGCCTTTAGCGGGTTCTCTCATTCCTTATATCGACAAACAGCTTGAAAGCGGTCAGTCGAAAGAAGAATGGAAAGGGCAAGTTGAAACCAACAAGATCTTAGGCAACCAGCAAATCGTTCCAATCGATGGCCACTGTGTCCGTATCGGTGCAATGCGTTGTCACTCACAAGCATTGACTTTAAAACTTCGTAAAGATGTTCCACTGGATGAAATCGAAGATATCATCGCAAGTGCCAACGATTGGTCTAAAGTGGTTCCAAATACCCGTGAAGCGTCAATGACTGATTTGACTCCTGTTGCTGTAACAGGCACCTTGTCTGTTCCAGTTGGTCGTCTCCGTAAGCTCAACATGGGTAAAGAATACCTAGGTGCATTTACTGTAGGTGACCAATTGCTTTGGGGTGCTGCTGAACCTTTACGCCGTATGCTAAGAATTCTCATTGATTATAAAAATGCTTAAGCATTTTTAAGTCTCTGAACAGGAAGCCGATCACAATTGATCGGCTTTTTTATGTAACTGTCGTGTAAATATTTTACAATTCTTTGACAACTCGCTAATCTATAATTTTCGCCATGCGACATATATTCGAGCTAAAGATTAAGATGACCGTATATAACAAATTAAAGATCGCCATTTTAGCCGTTATTGCATCTCAAAACATTCAAGCGATCAGCATTGATCCTGTACAAGTCCAGTCAGCACCCGGGGAATTGCTGTACGCTGAGATTCATTTTCGCCACTCCAATACATCTGTGCCGCTCGATGCAAGTTTAGCCACGGCAGAAGATTTGTTGAGTATGGGTACAGGGCATCAACCACCGGGGCATTTAAACTTCTTCACGCGTCGTGATGGTGCGGGCAATGGGGTAATTACTATTACCTCTTCGCGTCCAGTGACCGATGCTGAGCTTAATTTTATTGTCAATATTAAAGAAGGTAATGCTTCACGCCTGCAACAAATTCGTACCCCATTAAAACGCAATCCAGCACCGTCGAATGCGAATCAACCCCTTGCCAATGAACGTGCTTTAGCACCTGTCGTGATCGTAAATGAAAAAGAAATTGCCTTAAATTTACCTGTTAGCACCCTCTACACCGCAAAAGCACCTGTAGCTGTAGAACAACCCTTATTACTCAGCACCAAAACACCGCCGAAGTTAGCACAATTAGCAACGTCAACGCCTGTTGCGATTGAACCTGTCACGCATGTACAAAATTATAGTGTTACGCCTGCGGAGCAAAATAGCGCAAGTACTTCATCAGGTTCTGAAACATCAATTTCGCAAGTTACAAAAACCAATTCGACCGGCTCTGTCAGTTCAGAAATGCAAGCTGCAACAGCATCAACTGCAAGATCTCAAGACCCATTGGCACAAAAATTTGCTGCGGAGCAGGCAGCACAAAAACGTGAAAATCCAACAACGACAACTCAAACAGCATCTACACCAAAACCAACAAGTACTGCAGCTGCATCAACAGCAACACCTGCAGCAAAATATGTGGTTCGCTCAAATGAAAGCCTTTGGGGGATTGCCTCACGTATTGCAACAGAACAAAACCGCCCTGTCTCTGAAGTCATGCAACAGATTAAAAACAGCAACGAACATGCATTCATTCAGGGCGATGTAAACCGTCTGCGCCGTGGTGCTGCCTTAAATCTGCATGGTATGCAGCAAGCAAAACAGCCTGTAAAAGTCTCTGCTGCAGAACTTGCCAAAGTACCTTCGAAGCAGTCAGGTAAAACCAAATACCGCTTGAATCAAGCTGAAATGAGTCTGGTGGCAGAGAAAGCGCAAGATTCAGCACAATCTTCTGCCAACAGTGCAGCAGAAAAGAATAAAACTTCGAAAGAGTTGTCATTAAAAGTTATGACATCTCGTGAAAAAACCGTTAAATTACAGAGAAACGTAACTCAATTAGAATTGGCGCTAAATCAAAAGGATCACAGAATTCAATTATTAAATGCTCGTCTTGCTCAACTGCAACAACAGTTGAAAGCTCAACAAGCAGATAAAAGAAGCCAATAAACTAAAACGTTACCAATCAAGATTTTATAGGGATGAGTGCAACTTTATATCACTCTATCTCCAAGGGGTTAAAACATGCTGATTTATGTGATTCCATTAGTGATCTTAGTGATCGTATTGGTTTTTTTAAACAAACGCCAAAAAGGTCAAGAATCAAATAAAGCCAAACCAACATCCACTAAAACCAAGAAAAAGGGTGTTTCGGCCAAAGCAACTCCGAAGAAAACTCAAGTGGTTGAAAGCAGTGTCATTGAAAAAAAATCAATGACGCCATTAACGACCGATGCTCGTGGCAAAATTGAAAAATTAATTGCGGAACGTAATTTCTTTTCTGCTGAAGCGCAAATCAATCAATCATTAAAACGTGATAACTCACAACATGAGTTGTATCTATATCTATTAGATATTCACATTTTACAAAAAGACGAATTTGCCATCAGCCAATTGCTGAGCCATATTCGTTCACTTGAACTTGATGAAATTTTAGAACAAGCTGAAGCAAAAAAAGTAGAGTTTGAAAATTCTCAAAATGTGAAAGATGATGCCATTAACTTTGTATCACCGATCACTGAAGAGGCTCCCTCAAAAGCCCAAAATACCTCTGATTTTGATGCTTTAATGCAAAGTTCAACTGCTGCACCTGTTGAGCCCAAAGCAGCCGAAATTAAACCACTAGATTTTAATTTCACCACTGAAACGCCTGCAAAAGCAGACATTTCTACCCCAGTTGAAAGTGCGCCTGCTGAAAAAATACAGCCGCTTGAATTTGACACGCTTTCAATTTCACTAGAACCTGCACTTGAAGCAACACCGAAAACCGAAGAGATTGCTCAGCCAACTCCTGCCGTTGAGGAAATCAAACCGATTGATTTTGTAATGGACTTTGCCCCAAGCACTGAAGCTGCGGCTGAAACCAAAACAGAAATTGTAGAAGAAAAAATCGAGCCTTTAGATTTTTCATTTACAACAGAAAAACCAGCTGTAGAAGAAAACAAAGTTGAAGCTCCAACCTTAAACTTTGACTTAGGTGCTTTTGAAACAGCAAAAACAGAAGAAGCAGTTGTCGCTCCTGCAACAGAGTTTAACCTAGAGTCTACGCCTGAAGATAAACCTGCCGCACCTGCTTCAAGTGGTGTGAGTTTTGATATTAGTGGTTTAGGCACACCTTCAACCCCATCTGCTACAGACCAAAACGATCCATTGGTTCAATCTTTCCCTGAACTGGTTGAAGTCAATGAAATTGAATTGAATCTTGAATTGGCAGCGCAATACATCAAACTAGGTGCTTATGACGCTGCACGTGAAATTTTGACTGAAAAAGAAGCTGAGTTTTCTTCAGCTCAACGTCAACAAGCAGATCAGTTACTGAATCAAATCGCATCTTAAGCAAAAGCGATTTAAACTAAAGCAGTCTTTCAAGGCTGCTTTTTTTATGATGAAAAAAATTGCTCTTATTTATATGGGTGGTACCTTTGGTTGTATCGGTGAACCTTTAAGCCCCATGCCAGCGAATGCGTTTTTACCTAAATTACAGCATGTCCTGCCACTGCACCTTAACATTGAATGTTTTGTCGCACCTGTCATTCGTGACAGTAGTGCCTGTACCGCACCCGACTGGCTGGCACTAATCCAACAAATTCAAAGCTTACAATTACAACAATTTCAGCATTTCGTAATTATTCATGGCACAGACACGCTTAGCTATGCCAGCGCAGTGCTTGCACACTTTATGGGACAGTCTGCTCATATCGTGCTAACAGGCAGCCAATATCCGCTGTTTAATGTGGCTGGTGACAACACCCGTGAATTTACCGATGCCATCGACAATTTAAATTTTGCATTGGAATCGGTGCACCAATCGAGTGTTGGGGTTTATTTGGCCTTTCATCATCAATTAATGCATGCTCAATCCGCACTAAAAGTACATACAACCGATCTGAAAGCCTTTGATGGGCTGCTAGCCACACAGCCACTTCCAACGCTTACATCGCCATATATTGTTCAAGCCAATGATTTAGACAAAGCGGCTCATTTCAATTGCCTGAATTGGATGTTGCAACCGATTGCAACCAAGCTACACAGTCAAAATTTAGCGGCTCTACTTACACACACGCCAGACGTTTTAATTCTGCAAGGTTTTGGCACAGGCAACATTGCCGTTGATGCTGAATTACTCAATGTATTAAAGGCTATACAACAAAAAAATTGCAAAATTATTTTAAGTACACAGGTTGTTCATGGCGGTATAGATCAGCGCTATGCTGTCAGTGACTGGGTCAAAGATAGTGGAATATTACTGAGCAATTGTTTGGGTCATGCAGATCTTTATGCCAAATGTTTGAAAATGTATTTACAATACGGCAGTGCCGCAGACTGGACTGCGCATTGGAACGATTAAGTCATTTGAGGTAACTATGCAACGTTTTGCGATTGGGATTGAGTTTTGTGGCATGCAATACAAGGGCTGGCAAACTCAGCAACCGGGCGTACCAAGCGTGCAAGAAACCATTGAAACGGTCCTCAGTAAAGTGGCCAATGAGCCAATCATGTTGCACGGCGCTGGCCGAACAGATGCGGGCGTCCATGCAACCAATATGGTGGCACATTTCGATACTCATGCGATTCGTCCCATTCGTGGATGGTTAATGGGCAGTAATAGCCAATTACCTCGTGATATCTCCATCCAATGGATTAAGGAAATGGATCAGGACTTCCATGCCCGCTTTAAGGCACAAGCGCGTCGATATCGCTATGTGGTCTATAACAATCCACAGCGCCCAGCTTTACTGCACAAACAAGTGACTCATGTTTATGCCAAGCTAGATGTGCTGAAAATGCAACGTGCCGCGGCCAAATTTGAAGGCACTCATAATTTCGAAAGCTTCCGTGCCGCAGCGTGTCAGTCCAATCAGCCCGTTCGTCATGTCAGCCATTGTCGCTTGATCCAACACGGATGTTACTTAGTCCTAGATATTCAGGCCGATGGTTTTTTACATCACATGGTGCGTAACATCATGGGCTGTTTGTTGGAAATTGGGCAAGGTATGTATGACGTTGACCATATTGACGATATTTTTGCTGCTGAAGATCGTAAAGCAGCAGGTGTCACCGCACCACCCGATGGACTATATTTTATCCATGCAGACTATCCAGCTCAGTTTGAACTTCCTCAAGTTCCGTTAGGACCACATTGGCTAAATATGCCTGAATAAACAATCCCTCCCAACCTCACTTTCACAGAGAGGGTGTTTCATTTCCGCCATTGCCAGATTCTAAAGATGAAAATCCCCCTTTGAAAAAGAGGGATTCTGTTTAGGGAAGGATTTTATCGAAGATCAACCTTAACGCTGCTTCCGCTTACGGTATTCCACGGGCGTTTCATTGGTCCAGCGTTTAAATGCGCGATAGAACGTACTTGGCTCAGAAAAACCCGTTAAGTACACAATGCGCTCCACACTTTCATTGGTATTGGCTAATAATTTTTTAGCCAAACGACAGCGATAGTCTGACAAAATTTGCTGAAAACTGGTATTGGCTTCTGACAACTGAGTCCGTAAACGACGCGGAGTAATGTTGAGCTGCGCAGCGACCGTTTCGAGTGTGGTTTCACCGCTTTCAAGCGTTGAACCAATAGCACGGCGAACTTCACCGACCAAATCATAACGCGCCAACTCCTGAAGCTTTTCAATCGCCAACTGCTCATGCAATTGTAATAACTCAGGTTCTGCCTGCCACAATTGATACTCTAAAATAGCCGGATCAAAATACAATCGGGTTTCTTTCTGCCCTAAGCTCACAGGACATTCATAAACACGGAAATACTCATCATCTGGCGCGCCCTGACTAAAGTTAAAGTCGATATAAATCGGCTGAAAACGCCCTTCAGTAATAAACTTAAAGAAACGCAAAACACCGGACATCGCGCATTCAGAAAAATGACGATTCACGATATTTTCTGCCCAAGGCTGATGACCATTGGTCAAATAGCAGCGGTCATCTTCAATCACCAATTGTGCATGAAAGGCATCGCTAATTAGGCGTTGATACGCCAAAGCTCGCTTTAAACCTTCACCAAAATTCTCAGATGAAATAAATAAGTGTTCAATCACCTGCCCTCGATATAAAGGCAAATGCTCTCCCAGATGCAAACCAATATCAGGATCCTTACTGACTTCTTCTGCAGCCACCCAGAACGCAAATTGCGCATTCAATGGGGTACGGTCATTGGTTTCAACCTGATTTAATGCCACACCCGCTTTTGTTAAAATTTCTTCTGTTGGCAATCCGGCACGACGAATCGCTTGATACCCTAAACGCAACACAACAGATGCATCAGTTAGCTGACCCACTCCAGAACCTTCCTTGTATGTACTTCATTTATACCTAAAAAGATTGATTTTAGATTAACTGCGATTGACCAAACTGACAACTGTTACTGCACATTTTTTGTTGAAAATATTTAACTGAATTGTTCGCTTATTTTACTGACAGTCGATCAGTTCAAAGCCTTTTACGGCTTGTATTCTGAAAAAAAATTGACTATAATTTGCGCCTTGCTAATTTATTCATTCAGGTAGGCTATGGCCAATAAAGAGGAACTCATCGAGTTCGAAGGCGTTGTCACCGAGACGCTTCCTAATACTATGTTCCGTGTACGTTTAGAAAACGGTCATGAAGTGATTGCTCACATCTCTGGCAAAATGCGTAAACACTATATCCGTATTTTGACTGGCGACAGTGTTAAAGTAGAAATGACACCTTATGATTTGACTAAGGGTCGTATCACTTACCGTGCGCGCTAAGTTTTAGCGAAGCGAAAAAGCCACTTTATCAGTGGCTTTTTTTGTATTTATTTCAATACAATGATAAAAATTGACTGCAAATTTGCTTTCCTTTACAGTCTAAAAACATAAAAATTCGATTATAAAATTCAAAATATAAGGACATAAAATCATATGAAACATCTAGGATTAGTCGGTGCTATCTTTTGTGTTGCTTGCGCCACGACAGGCCAAAAGCAACTCAATCAATCCCTACAACACTATATTGGACAGCCAGCTGATCAAGTTCGTAAAGAGCTCAACTTGAGTCAATTGGGCTACAAAGTGATGGGAGCACCTGTACAAAGCAATGAAAAACTCAGTTATACCATTTTACGCTCAATGCCAATTCCGATAGGTACACCGAATATCGGCACCAGTATAGCCATGGGCGCCCCTATCCCAACGCCGTCTAAAGGTGGTGTCACTGTCGATATGGAATGTAAAATCGAGTTCAAATTACGCAATCAAATAGTTGAATCCATTGACTATGTTGGCAGAGCTTGTTGATCCTACGATAGAATACTAGAGGCTAATCTTGCTCGGATGACCGTGTATCAAATGATTACAGTGTTATACAGACCGATCTGATTAAACTGAATTTATTTCGTGAGGAATTGACCCATGAAATTTATTTTAGAACATCAGGTTTACGAAGATCAGCGTTTTATTCGCCCGATATTGAGCATGGGATGCGTTCTAAGCATTGTATGGTTGGCTGGTTGTACCACGACATCAACGATATCCTCCGTTGAACGTGAACGCTATTTAGCCTCATTTATTGGTCAATCGAGCCAAACGATTCAAGCAGAACTTAATCTCAGCAAACTCGGCTATCAAAGAACCTCTCCCGTAGAGGTCAGTTCAGACTACCTTCGTTATCGTGTTACACGCCCGATCAGTATTCCTTTACCGATGGCGGAAAATCCTGCGATGGGCATGGGCAGCGGCGCTGCTGTGCCGATTCCCAGTGGAAATACACGCTATGAGGTTGAGTTAAACTGCCTTATTCAATTTCGCTTAAAGCATAATATTGCAACTGATGTCCGATTAACTGGTCGCACCTGTTAGCGCATCAATTCTAGGATTGATAATTTCTAGGCACAAAAAAACGCAGCATAAACGCTGCGTTTTTTGATTCGCCATTAGTTCAATGCAGAAACTACAGCTTGACCCATTTCAACAGTACCGACTTGAGTACTGCCTTCTGACATGATGTCACCTGTACGTAAGCCTTGATCTAAGACATTACCTACAGCATCTTCAATTGCTTTTGCCGCCGCTTCTTCACGGAAGGTATAGCGCAGCATCATAGCAACAGACAGAATTGTTGCTAATGGGTTCGCAATGTTTTGACCTGCGATGTCTGGTGCTGAACCGTGGCAAGGCTCATACATACCTTTACCATTTTCATCTAAAGAAGCCGATGGCAACATGCCGATAGAACCGGTTAACATCGCCGCTTCATCAGACAAGATATCGCCGAACAAGTTACCTGTCACGATTACATCAAACTGTTTTGGCGCACGGACCAATTGCATTGCAGCATTGTCAACATACATATGAGACAAGTTAATTTCAGGATAATGCTCTTCTTTTAACGCAGTTACAGTTTGTTTCCAAAGCTCAGTCACTTCTAGTACGTTGGCTTTATCCACTGAACATACCTTACCACCACGTAAGTTCGCCATTTCAAAAGCAACTTTGGCAATACGCTTGATTTCAGATTCAGCATATACGTCAGTATTGAAACCTTGTTTTTCGCCGTTTTCGAGTTCACGAATACCACGTGGTTGACCGAAATAGATCCCGCCAGTTAACTCACGTACGATCAAAATATCCAAACCTGCTACGATTTCAGGTTTTAAGCTCGACGCATCTGCAAGCTGCGGATAAAGAATTGCTGGACGTAAATTGGCAAATAAATTTAATTCTGAACGAATTTTTAATAGGCCACGTTCTGGACGAATTGAACGCTCAATGGTATCCCACTTAGGACCACCCACTGCACCCAATAAAATCGCATCAGCAGTCTTCGCTTGTGCTGCTGTTACATCTGGATAAGGTGAACCGTGCGCATCGATCGCTGCACCACCTAAAAGACCTTGTTCCCAAGTCAAACCTAAGTTGAATTTCTCGTTTACACGTGTCAGCACTTGTTCAGCCGCTTTCACGATTTCAGGACCAATACCATCACCTGGTAAAATCAAAATATGTTTTGACATGAGTCTTTCCATTTATACGCTGGCTTGATTACCAGTCAGATTTAAAGTTTCTTTTCTACAAACTCACCAAGTCCTGTGAGGACATTGTACGGTCGGCAGAAACGTCGAATCGTTTTTGCACCTTGCTTTAAGTCTACACAGAGCGGATCAGGCGCAGATTTATCCAGTAAACTGCCTCTGTTTTTTGAACGCTCACGGTACATTTTAAAGGTGTACTCGTGTTTGGACCTAAAGTTGTGAATGACATGCAAGCGCTCTGCTTTTTCCTGAGAAATTGGATAATAGCGAATCACGATTTCATGCTGACCTGTAGGTACAGACAAATACAAAGGATTAGGTTCAGACAATGAACGACCATTCAACCGTACAATGCCTGCTTTAATCGCAGCACGTTGTACACGTTGATTATTTGGATCAACCACTTGTATTTGATCAAAACGCTCAAATTCACAGTGCGCTGTACCTGCACAGTAAATCAAAGCATTATTGTTTGTACTTTCAGTTTCTTTCACATTTTTAATGCGTGCCGTGTCAAAGCTTTGACAGGCAGAGAGCGTTGCAAACAGCGCTCCCGTTACAACCAGCTGACCGAAGAACTTTTTCATTTTTCGAACCCAACCTGATAAATTCTGGCTAACGTATAAATTTTGTTTCGCCTGATATTAACAAGACTTAAGCCGACTGACTACTAAGAAGTTCTACAGTGACACTGACTTAAGCTTTAATTTCTGCAAATACCCAAGGGCGAGATGCTTTGGTTTTTTCTTCATAAGCACGGATATCATCGGCTGCTTGTAAAGTTAAACCGATATCATCCAAGCCATTCAATAAGCAGTGTTTACGGAATGGATCGACTTCAAATGTAAATGCTTCACCACTCGGTGTACGTACTTCTTGCGCAGCCAAATCAATGGTTAATTGATAGCCTTCAGATGCAGCACATTCTTTAAATAACTGATCTACGATCTCTTCAGACAAGATCACTGGCAACATGCCATTTTTAAAGCTGTTATTAAAGAAAATATCCGCATAGCTTGGTGCAATGACAGTACGGAAACCATATTCTTCTAATGCCCAAGGCGCATGCTCACGGCTCGAACCACAACCAAAGTTTGCACGAGAGATCAAAATCGACGCACCTTGATAACGCGGTTTGTTCAATTCGAAATCGGGGTTAATCGGACGTTTTGAAATGTCCTGACCTAAATAGCCTTCATCCAAATAGCGCAACTCATCAAATAAGTTGGCTCCGAAGCCTGTACGCTTAATAGATTTCAAAAACTGTTTTGGAATAATTAAATCTGTATCAACATTGGCACGGTCTAATGGTGCAACGATACCTTGTTCAACGGTATATTTTTTCATGCGATTTGCTCCTATTAGCCCTGATTAGAAGGTACGAACGTCAACGAAGTGACCTGCAATTGCCGCAGCTGCTGCCATTGCTGGACTCACCAAATGCGTACGACCACCATTACCTTGACGACCTTCGAAGTTACGGTTAGACGTTGATGCACAGTGCTCACCCGGTTGCAACTTGTCAGCATTCATTGCCAAACACATTGAGCAACCCGGCTCACGCCATTCAAAGCCTGCTTCAATTAAGATTTTATCTAAGCCTTCTGCTTCTGCTTGTGCTTTAACTAAACCTGAACCCGGAACCACCATGGCTTGTTTAATCGATGCCGCCACTTTTTTGCCTTTGGCCACTTCAGCCGCTGCACGAATATCTTCGATGCGTGAGTTGGTACATGAACCAATGAATACACGGTCTAATTGGATATCTGCCAAAGCTTGACCCGCTTCTAAGCCCATATAGTTGTATGCACGTGTCCAGTCATTACGCTGTACGTCATCTTTGGCTTGTTCTAAAGTTGGCACTGCTTGAGATACAGGAATCACCATCTCAGGAGAAGTCCCCCAAGACACTTGTGGCTCAATTTCTTCACCTTGCAATACCACAACAGTATCAAAATGCGCACCTTCATCAGACACTAAAGTATTCCAATACTCTACTGCAGCGTCCCACTGTTCGCCCTTCGGTGCATACGGACGGTCTTTCACATAGGCAATGGTTTTGTCATCGACAGCCACCATACCCACGCGCGCGCCACCTTCGATCGCCATGTTACATACCGTCATACGACCTTCGATCGACATATCACGGAACACTTGACCACCAAATTCAATCGCGTGACCTGTACCACCCGCCGTACCGATTTTTCCGATAATCGCTAAAACCACGTCTTTAGGAGTTACGCCTTGACCCAATTGACCATCAACACGCACCAACATATTCTTCATTTTCTTTTGAACTAAGCATTGAGTCGCCAATACGTGTTCAACTTCCGATGTGCCGATACCATGAGCCAAGCAGCCAAATGCACCATGCGTTGCAGTATGTGAGTCACCACATACCACGGTCATACCGGGCAAGGTTAAACCTTGTTCAGGCCCCACCACGTGCGCAATACCTTGACGTACATCGTTGATGTCAAACTGGGCAACATCAAAAGTTTTACAGTTGTCATCTAAAGTTTGCACTTGGATACGTGAGGTATCATCTTCAATACCTGCAATACCTTCAGCACGCTCCTTAGTAGACGTAGGTACGTTATGGTCTGGCGTTGCAACATTAGCGCTTAAACGCCACGGTTTACGACCTGCAAGTTGTAGCCCTTCAAAGGCTTGTGGAGAAGTCACTTCATGCAATAAATGACGGTCGATATACAATAATGAAGAGCCATCATCTCGCTGTTTTACTAGATGGTCATCCCACAATTTGTCATACAAGGTTTTTTTTATTTGGGTTTCCGCTTTTTGGGTTTCGCCTGCCATGTCGATTTGCTCCACTGGACTGGGTAAATTCTTTCGTTAAATCGATTATAACCACGTATTCACATAAATCTAATTTATCATTTTTATTAGTTTAAAAACTTATAGGAATGATATTTAACTGCTGATTTCCGCTGCATTTTAATCACCATTGATGCGTTCAAAACACACTCACTTCAATACTTTCAGCAGATGAAACTTTAGATTTTTCTCCGAGTTTTTGATCACTTTCTGCCATTTTTAAATGGTGATTTAGAAATTCAATGATCATAAATTGAATTTTCTCTTTTACATTGCAAATAAGAATCATTATTATTAACTCATTGCCAAGATTTATCAATTTAACAAGGAGCATTCTCATGGCACACATTAACAAGTTCGTCGAAAATAATCAGCGCATGTTCAAAAAAACCTTGAGCTATTACATCATGCATATCACGGTTGCGATGTTGGTTGGTTATTACGTGACTGGCAGTATTGCAATGGCCATTACCTTAAGTTTACTTGAACCAACTGTTCAAGCGGTTGCCTTTTTCTTCCACGAAAAAGCATGGGAAAAGAAAGATAAAGCAGCAGAGGAAAATATCCCCGCTTAATCCAACCCTGCTCCTTGTAAAAAAACCACCATCACGGTGGTTTTTTTAATGACCTTAAAACGTTCTTTTACTCTATCCACTTTAACTTTCTATTTTTTTCATCCTATAGATTCAATTGCAGACGGATCATCAAAGCTTGTTTTTTTGCTGTAAGGCCAACTGATCATGCGCCTCAACCAATTGTTCTATCGCAAGAATCAGTTTGTTTTTTGCCGCATTACACTCGGCAGCTGCGCGGTTTTCGTCGTCTTCGTCATCTGCGATTTCATATATCGCACAGCGCTTTTCGACTGTCCCTTCAAAAATATCCAATAAATTTTTAATGTGTTTAATATCCATCGCCTTCTCCCTGTGAGGTACAACATTGCTAATCGATGCCGCCCTGACTGTACCTGTTGCTTTAATTATTCAATGAAAAGTTGTTCCCCAAGCCATCAAAACTTGAGTTCATTTTTTTTAGTTCAATGCTGAGTTAACAAGAAACGCCATCGCTCCTTTTCAAGTCAAACGGTTGAAGTACTTTCCAGCCCTGTATTTTTATATTATGCATAACTCTGGTTTCGGTTTAAAAAACAACTTTGTAACAACGCATTTGAGCTGAAAACGTCACAGTCCAACCTTAAATCATGCAGCGACCAAGTACTCGAATAACGCTATGGAACTAAGAAAATTCCCTCAGATTTAAAGCGTCATCTGGCTTGAACGCCTAGTTTTAAATCAAAAGATACAACTTTTCCTTTGATTTATTCTTAAAATATTATAACAATGAGACTACGCATAAAAATTCTTTATAGGAATGAAGATGAATCTCGCAGCCTTTGAAGCCTTTGTAAAAGTCATGGAAACTGGTTCGATCTCTTTGGCAGCAGATCAGCTCTTCATTACGCAACCTGCTGTGACCAAGCGTATTCACAGTTTAGAAGAATACTTCGGTGTCAAACTTTTTGAATCGGCGGGTCGTGGTGTTCAAGCGACGCATGCAGCAAACTCTCTCTTGCCAAAAGTAAAAAGCTGGCTGAATGAGTTGGGCGATATTCACCATACGCTCAGCCATGAGCAAGGTCAGGTTCAAGGTAAACTGAAAATTGGCACTAGCCATCATATCGGCTTACACCATTTACCGGCGCATTTGCGTCAATATGTACAACAGTTTCCAGAAGTGACCTTAGATGTACACTTTGTTGATTCTGAACAAGCCCATGAGCAAGTTTTGGCAGGTGACTTAGAGTTGGCATTTTTGACTTTACCGCCACAGGGTGACAGCCGTTTAAAATACATTACGACATGGAATGATCCACTGGTATTCGTGGTTGCGCCTTTCCATCCTTTGGCGCATGTTGAGCATTTAACCTTAGAAGATTTGATCCAATACCCAAGTCTATTGCCTGCGGCGCAAACCTATACCAGTCAAATTACCTTAGCTGAGTTTGAAAAGTATGGACTCAAGCCAAAAGTTACCATGAGCAATAACTCACTTGAGTCGATTCGTATGTTGGTTTCAATTGGTCTCGGTTGGTCAGTCCTTCCTAAAACCTTATTGAACCAAGATTTAAAACAACTGAATTTACCTTCAAACATGAATCGTCAATTGGGCATGGTATGGCACCCAGGCCGTACTCAGTCACTTGCTGCACAAAAGCTGGTTGAATTGATGAAACACATCTAATTCATTTTTTTGCCTACAAAATTCAATTATTAATCAAGCCACCGCTATGGTGGCTTTTTATATTCATCTGTTTAAGCATTTAGAAAAAGCGAATAATTTTCTATATATTGAATGGTCGCTTAAATTTCTTTTGCATTAAAAATGGGATCGCCTTTTTCAGCCGATCCCATTAAAAACTAAGGAAGACCTGTCAGTTTTACTTCGTCAATGAATCTTCATGTAATGATTCATTCAATTGATCGACAATAATCGCCCATTCACCATCTGACTTAATTTTTTCGGCCAAGAACTGGCGCTGAGCATCTGTCCAATAATCTGCTTCGGTGATTTTAGTTTGGGCACTGAGTTGATGCGTCACGATAAATAAAGCAATCGCGTCTTCACTCGAATCTAAACCCAGTTGTTCAAATAGATGAGTCATGCGTGGACGTACACTCATTGTCATTCTCCTTGTTAAAACTTATTGTTTATGGATACAAAATTATTCTGTTTTAAGGATATAACATGGAACGAACACGCACTCAATTACAGAATTCTATAGCGGTGAAAATTGAATAAAAGGCAAACTGAGCATAATCATCACGACAGATTGAATAAATACCAACAATAAAGGTAGCCCCCAGTTCACTCCCCCTTCTTCAGCAAACACCTGTTCACTATATTTCGGCTGCTGCATATAGGCTTTGGTCTTTTGCACAGCAAAATCGCTATAAAGCCGCTTTCCGATCCCAGCGAGTATGAGGTTAGGAATCAATGACAGCCCCATCAAGACTTGTTCAGGCACACCGATGATGAGTGCCAACATGCTAATCAAAAAACCAACCGCAAAGAATAAGAAGAAATAGCGGTACATCTTTCGATAGAGTAACCAATAGGGTCCAAAAATTAGCCCTGCCCAACTTACACCATTGTTCTGTCCAACTTGTTGTTCAATGAACTTTAAATAAGATTGAGCACGTGGCCCAATAAAGATTTGAATTAAATGTTTAAAAGAAGCTTCTGTCTGCATACGGAGCGATAGTTCAAATTAGTGAGCTGAAGTTTAATCAAAAGGACGTCAAATAAAAAAGCATCTAATGATGCTTTTTTATCATATCTATTTTTAGGCTTGAATTGACCAGTCTTGAATGTCCCAACCTTGTTCTTTTGCAAGGACTTCTAAACGGTCATCTGGGTTAATTGCAAAGGCATGATCGGCATATTCCAATAGGAAGCGGTCATTAATCGAATCTGAATAGGCCCAAGACTCTGTCACATCACGACCTTCTAACCATTGATTCAAACGGACTAATTTGCCCTTTTGGTAGCACGGAGTATTAATCACTTTACCCGTATATTTACCATCCACAACTTCGGCATTGGTCGCAATGATTTCAGTAATACCAAATTCACGAAAAATCGGTGCGGTAATAAAATCAGACGTTGCGGTGATCCCGACCAATTGATGTCCTGCATCTTGATGGCGCTGAATGGCAGCAAAGCCCTCAGGTCGCATTTGCGCACGAATGACTTTTTTCATAAACAACTGATGTAACTCAGTTAAGTAGGCATTGTCATGTTGGGTTAAAAATTCAAATACAAATTCATTATAAGCAATCGGGTCAAGCTGGCCTTTTTTATAATCATCATAAAATTTATCATTCATGGCACGATGATGAATTGGATCAACCAAGCCTTCATTGACCAAAAACTCCCCCCAAGAATGGTCTGAGTCGGTATTTAATAAGGTGTGATCAAGGTCAAACAGTGCCAATTTCATGAAAATACTCGTAAAAGCTGAAATTTAAGAAAAAAATTGTAAATCTATCTCCGCTAGTCGATAGAAATTCGTTAAGATCATAACAATTTTAACATTTTTACACTTTGCTTTTTCGAGATGGACACAGAAATAAACGTCCCCGTGAGCAAAGTCATAAATTACACAATATTTAGGTAGCCAAATGATCGATTCAGAAGGTTTCCGACCCAACGTCGGGATCATTTTGGCAAACGACATTGGACAAGTTTTATGGGCAAAGCGCATTGGTCACAATGCCTGGCAATTTCCACAAGGAGGTATCCAACATGGAGAAACCCCCGAACAGGCACTTTACCGTGAGCTGAGAGAAGAAGTTGGCTTACTGCCCGAACACGTCCAGGTGATAGCACAAACCCAAGGGTGGTTGCGCTATCGTTTGCCACATCGGTATATACGTACTGATTCAGCCCCCGTTTGTATTGGTCAAAAGCAAAAGTGGTTTTTATTGAAACTGACAGCTTCAGCACAGCATATTCAGCTTGATTTGTCAGATCCACCTGAGTTTGATCAATGGCAATGGGTCAGCTATTGGTACCCACTAGGACAAGTGGTGAATTTTAAACGCGATGTATATCGTAAAGCCATGGTGGAACTTTGCAGTCAGCTTCCACAAAAGCCGTAAAAATTTGCTGAATGGATGCAGATTTTTAGGATGAGTGTTGTTATAAATAAAGCAGAATAAATTTTGGAGCAGACACGATGTCGAACATGCAGCTGGATACATTAAGACGCATAGTCCAAGAGATTAATGCGTCAACCAGTTTGCATGAATCTTTAGACATAATGGTCAATCAAGTGGCAGAAGCCATGCATGTGGATGTCTGCTCAATCTATTTGCTTGATGAACGAAATCATCGTTATTTACTGATGGCTTCTAAGGGTTTAAACCCTGAAGCCGTTGGGCATGTCTCTTTGCATACCAGTGAAGGTTTGGTTGGCTTAGTGGGACAACGTGAAGAAATCGTCAACCTTGATAACGCACCGAAGCATGAACGCTTTATGTATCTGCCAGAAACGGGAGAAGAAATTTACAATTCCTTCCTCGGTGTTCCGGTAATGTATCGCCGTAAAGTTATGGGTGTCTTGGTGGTTCAAAACAAAGAACCTCAAGACTTTAGCGAAGCTGCCGAATCCTTCCTCGTGACCCTATGCGCTCAGCTTTCAGGGGTGATTGCCCATGCACATGCCGTCGGCAATATCGAAGTCTTTCGTAAGCCAAATAATCTGCCAGCGTACAAAACCTTCCAAGGCATTTCAGGTTCAGGCGGTATTGCCCTAGGTCGTGCAGTCATCTTATATCCACCTGCTGACTTGGCTTCAGTCCCCGATCGTGAAGCCGATGACATTAGTGAGGAGCTCGAATTACTCGACAATGCCATAGACGCAGTTCGCCAAGAAATTCAGTCGCTTGATGAAAAAATGCAAGATGCCCTCATGGCTGAAGAACGGGCATTATTTAGCGTGTTCTTACGGATGCTCGATGCCAATGCCCTCCCCGCGGAAATCAAAAGTGAAATTCGCGACGGTAACTGGGCACAAGGTGCTGTTCGCATTGTCATTGATAAACACATTGCGCTCTTTGCACAAATGGAAGATGACTATCTCCGTGAACGTGTTTCAGACTTAAAAGATCTAGGGCGTCGTATCTTGGCCTTTTTGCAAGAAGCAGATGCTAGTCACCGTGAAATCACCGATGAAAGTATTTTAATTGGTGAGGAAATTTCTACAGCTGCTTTGGTTGAACTCCCAGTCGATAAAATCGCAGCGATTGTGACCACTGAAGGTGCCATGAACTCACACATGGTGATTGTGGCGCGTGCCCTCGGCATTCCAACTGTAGTCGGTGTGACTGAATTGCCAATTAACACCCTCGATGATGTCGAAATGATTGTCGATGCACATCAAGGTCGTGTATTCATCAATCCACCTCGTCGTTTACGCACACGTTATAAAGAGATTCAAAAAGAAGAAGAGCAAATTGCCAAAGACCTAAAACAATACGAAACAAAAGATGCCATCACGCCAGATGGCGTCGCGGTTCGATTGTTTGTAAATACAGGCTTGATGATCGATGTAGTTCGCGGTGTACAACGTGGCGCCAAAGGTGTCGGTCTATACCGTTCTGAAATTCCATTTATGCTGCGTGATCGCTTCCCAGGTGAAGAAGAACAGCGCGCGATTTATCGTCAACAGCTCAGTCATTTTGCCAATAAACCCGTAGTGATGCGTACCCTCGATATTGGTGCAGATAAAGACCTGCCTTATTTCTCAATTGAAGAAGAAAACTCAGCTCTGGGTTGGCGTGGGATTCGCTTTACCCTCGATCATCCTGAGATTTTTTCAGCCCAAATTCGCGCCATGCTCAAAGCCAGTATTGGCCTGAACAACTTGCATATTTTGCTGCCGATGGTGACCAGTGTCAGCGAAGTCGAAGAAGCGTTGTATTTGCTCGATCGTGACTGGCAAGCGGTGCAAGAAGAAGAACAGGTGAAAATTACCAAACCTAAAATCGGCATCATGGTCGAAGTGCCGAGTGTGCTATTACAGATCGATGAATTTGCTGAATTGGTTGACTTCTTCTCAGTGGGATCAAACGATTTAACCCAATATTTACTTGCGGTTGACCGTAATAACCCACGTGTTGCCAATGTCTATTCACACTCACACCCAGCCGTACTTCGTGCGCTGACTCGTTTGGTGCAAGAATGTCATAAATACGACAAGCCGATTAGTATTTGTGGGGAAATGGCTGGTGATCCACTCACCGCTATTTTATTGATGGCAATGGGCTTTAATACCCTATCGATGAGTTCGAGTAATATCCTGAAAGTTCGTAAAGCCATCTGCCATGTGCCGATGCCAGATGCAAAAGAGCTCTTGGATCGTGCCTTAAGCATGAATAATCCACTGATGGTGAAAAGCTTAATGGAGTATTACTTTAAGACTCATGGTCTAGGTGATATGGTGAAATCAGCGACACGAATAGTCAGTTAAATTATAAAAATACAGACCAATAAAAAGGGAGATAGTCATTTGAGTATCTCCCTTTTTTGTGCTTGTCATAGCCACGTTTCGCATTTTTCTTTCGATCTACAAAAGTTTGGCTTTTGTTAAAATCATTCATGTGTTTTGCCACGAAGTTGCGAACTTCAACTTCAGGCAGGACTTTTTTCTTTGCCATTTGCATTCACCTTTTGCCTATACAGCACCTTCGTGCTGTAGTGCATATATTGGTCTATTTTTAGATTTTTTCAAGCACTTTCCTATGGCTTTTTGATACAGCGTAGTTAGTCCCATGTCCATAAAAAATTGTTTTCCCACATTATTCCCATCTCCAAAACCCTCTCCCATTAAGAGAGGGAAATACATTGTATTTAACTTGCGAAAGCCCGTTCCAACAAACGCTCTACATCGACCATTTTGGCATCCAACATCCCCACCACTTGCCCGTGTTTAGCGCTATAACGGCTTTGAATAAAACCATTTGCTACATAATCAGGCGCATAGCGTTTCAATAACACCGCTTGTGCAAGTACCGTTAAACGACTGACCAAACTGCGCCCCATAAATTGTAAATCTTCAGGCGATTGATGGAACAACCTGAACAAGTCCTGCAATTCTGTTTGCAAGCTTTCATCTGTACTTGCTGTACTGGCCAAATCTTTAAACAGCACCTCAATAGATTCAGGATCACGCCCAATCGCGCGCAGCACATCTAGGCACATGACATTGCCTGAACCTTCCCAAATGGTATTCACAGGTGCTTCTTTAAAAATGCGCGCCATGATGCCGTTATCAACATAGCCATTGCCGCCAAAAACTTCCATCATCTCACCAGTTAGTTCGACTGCACGTTTACAAATCCAAAACTTAGCTGCTGGGGTCAAAATGCGTTTCCATGCCACAGACAAGGCATCATCTGATTCATAGCACTGCGCCAAATGGAAACTGAGCTGCGTCGCTGCTTCACTCTCTAAAGCCAAATCTGCCAAAACTGCACGCATTAAGGCTTGTTCAATCAAATGTTTACCAAAAGCCTGACGCTGACGGGTATAAGCAATGCATTGCACCAAAGCTTGACGCAGCATGGCGCTCGAACCGATCGAACAGGTCAGACGGGTATAATTCGCCATTTCAATAATGGTCGGAATGCCACGCCCTACCTCACCAATCATGATGCCCCATGCATTTTTGAATTCGACTTCGGAACTTGAATTACTTCGATTACCGACTTTTTCTTTTAGGCGCTGTACCTGAATATTATTCTTCGTGCCATCTTCCAGCCAACGCGGTACAAAGAAACAGGCCAAGCCATCTTGTTCGGTTTTTGCCACCACCAAATGCGCATCACACATCGGTGCAGAGAAAAACCATTTATGCCCCGTGAGTAAATAAGCTTTGCCTCGTCCTGTTTCTGCCACAGGCACAGCTATAGTTTCATTAGCACGTACATCTGAACCGCCCTGCTTTTCGGTCATGCCCATACCGAGCCAAATCGACTTTTTCTGCGCAATCGGCACGTCACGTTCATCATATTCAGTCGAAAGCAGTTTCTCTCCAATTTTGGCCCACAGTTCAGGTTCGCGCTGAATGAGTGGAATACTGCCGAGCGTCATTGAATTTGGACATAAATTGCCGCACTCGACCTGACCTGCTAAATAAAAACGTGCTGCCCACTCCACCCATTTTGTCTTGGAATTTGGCTGATTAAATGGA
The DNA here is from genome assembly GCF_013418335.1 of Acinetobacter sp. YH12145. Classification (NCBI taxonomy): domain Bacteria; kingdom Pseudomonadati; phylum Pseudomonadota; class Gammaproteobacteria; order Moraxellales; family Moraxellaceae; genus Acinetobacter; species Acinetobacter sp. YH12145. Next base: position 211,784 of record NZ_VPCE01000006.1, read on the forward strand.
TGTGCATGGGTATCAAACTGGCGGTTGAGTCCCATCCATTTATGCCATGAAGGATGAAACTCGATAAAGTCAGTACGGCGACCTCGCGCATCGAAGGCATGTAAAATTGGGGTATGTTTGTTGGCTAAAGCCCCATGCTGAAAGTATTCACTCGAACCTGCCACTTTGCCCATTTCGCATAAAGTCGGCTGATCATGGCTGCTGCAGCGTTTTAAGATTTCATGTAAAACCGTATCGCTTAAAAATAGATTGTAGTTTTCTAGTTCATCAAATTGGTTGCTGATTTGATGCGTCATCCATGGCTGTTCTAATATATTCATCGTCTATATTTTCCACTTGTTCTTGTTGGCTTTTCATTTCAGTATAGAGAAAATTTAAAGCATAGACGTTCGGTTTTCAGCGCTTAACAATATGAAGAATTCAGCCATTCAGATACGGCGTAAGCCGCGTCAATCACGTGCAAAGCTCACCCAAGAAGCCTTACAGGACAGTTTTGTTCGGCTTTTGCATGAGCGCCCTGCCGACAAAATTACCATTCGTGAAATTACTGATCTCGCAGGTGTCGGTTTAGGCACCTTCTATGAGTATTTTTCAAAAAAAGAAGATTTGATTGCGCTAACCATTCATTTGCATGTGAAACACAATGCCGAACAGATGAAAACTTATGCACAATCGCTGATGAAGTTATCCACAGATTTGGATTTTCAAGAGTATTTAAAGCAAATCATCCACTTCCAAATTGAGCAAATTCAAGCGCAGCAGTTTTTATGGTCACAGGTGTTTTTATTGGAACGGCGGATTTCAGATATTGAAAGTTACCGTAAAAGTTATGTCATGATGGTGCAAATGTGGCAACACATGCTTAAGCCTTTTATAAATAACGAGGAAAAGCTCAAGCCAATGGCTTTAAATATACAAAGAGTGTGTTATGGCTTTGTGTCGCAAAGCTTGTTGATCGTACCCAACTTTACTGAATGGGATGAATTAAAGCGAGATATAATTCATATGTTGCGCGATTAGACTTCGCGGACAAGTCTAATGATGTTTCAAATGCATCGGTGAATAAAATAAAGTCATGTTATTTACAAAAAATCGGCTCTTAAACCAGTTATTTTAGATATTTAGGAAATTCATTTTTACGGTAGAAGAAAATCATTCATCACTTGTTTCATCCGTCAATAAAAGTGCTTTAGAAGTTAAGCTTTTATTGCTAGCTTACTTATCTCATTTATACGCCTTTGCAATGCTGGCCAGTTGTAAGCTCTTTAAAAATTCAGCCGTATATTTTGGACTATGGCCTAATGCACCCCGATGATAGCCATTTGGGATCGCCTGATAGACTACTGGCAATTTTTATTTGCACACTTTCTGGTAATAACTTTGAGTACCAAGGTGATCTACAAATGGTCTGCGGCGCCTTAAACAAACATCAGTGTTACGGTTAGGGTCTTATATTCAATCGACTGCCGTTTTAAATAGCTTAGGGATGGCCTTAAGTCTGAATTTTTTAAAAGATTGGCTGAGGTGCTTGTTTTAACTCAGTTTGTAGTTCTGACAAACAGCGTTTACGGGCCTGATTTAATAAAGACTGCATATCTGGACTAACCAGTTGATTTACATTGATCGATGGATCTGCTGCGGCTGCTCCCAACAACACGATTGGGAAAAATGCCGCTACATTGGTATCTGGATTTGGATTGGTTTCTACGTATTCAGCAATACATTCATATTGATAACCACCCGGTGCCAAGGGTATTGCAGCTTTAAGATTCAATTCAAGCGCATCTTTTTGCCCCTGAGCTGCAACCGCAATCACAGCTGCACCAACTTGACTATGCCCCATCACCATCCAGTCTTTATTAAATTGCTTCGACTTGCAAGAATGCAGTGCATGTACAGAATGCACCAAATTATAAACTTAACTGACTACATTCATATAAGGGTGCAGTTTTGGCTTACCCAGTCCTTGATAATCTGTTGCAACCACTACATAGCCATGCCTCAAACAACTGTCGATTGCACCATCTATGACTAGTTGCAAAGTATATATAGGCCCATTGTATAACCACTTGAAGGAGCACTTGTATCAGCCACACAATCGTGCCATGTGCTCATGCCAATACGGTCCAGTCTTGTTTAAGTGCTTATTCTTTTGGGCGTAAAATATATCCCGAGGTCGAAATGGGTTCGCCATTAACCCCCTCAACTACGATATGCAATCATGTAAGGTTGCCTAGTATGTTGATATGATGTAGGAATCGATTCACGCTGGAGTGACAACACCTGACCTGACAACAATAAAGATAGCTGTACCAACTGGCATCACCCCATAAAAATTTATTTACAATTTTCTAAAACAACTTAGACCACTTGCCAATATTTCTTCAGCTGTATTTTTAGCTTATTTTAAGTATTAAATAATGTCTTTAATGTTGAAAAGCTCTGCAATATTAACAACATAAAAATGTCTTTCATTAACTAGAATTTGCCCAAAAAACCTATATTAAGGCCAAAATCCATAATAAAAATATGGATTTAATTAGTTCGTCCTGTTCTACCTGTCATAGCTATATATTTGAGTTTAATTCATGGATAAAATATTAAAACAAAATATATAAATAAATAATATAAATTCAATAACTTGATTCATCGAATTAACCATTTATTCAAAACTATTTTTCCATTTGTCAAAAGCCACAGAAAGCTTTAGAGTCAATAAGTATATAAAGATTTTTAAGCTTTTAACGGCTACAGTTTTATGACTTATCTTCGATTGATTGCTGCTTGAAAAATTTTAGATTGAGAGAAAAACTGTTGTCACATTGTCACTTTAAAATGAATTAACAAAACGGTTAATGTCATGTGCTGTTGAGCGTGTTATCAATTGAAGGGTTATAACTCCCAACTTTAATACATGATTATAATAATGGAGATACTCAATGAGCGACGACGTTAAAAAATGTCCTGTCACCCACCTAACAACTGATGCTGGTGCTCCTGTTGTAGATAATCAGAACAGTATGACGGCAGGTGCACGTGGTCCTTTGCTTGCCCAAGACCTATGGCTTAATGAAAAACTCGGTAATTTCGTTCGTGAAGTAATTCCAGAGCGTCGTATGCATGCCAAAGGTTCTGGTGCTTTCGGTACGTTTACCGTGACTAACGATATTACCCAATATACCCGCGCTAAAATTTTCTCAGAAGTTGGTAAAAAAACTGAACTTTTTGCTCGTTTCTCTACCGTAGCGGGTGAGCGTGGTGCTGCAGATGCAGAACGCGATATTCGTGGTTTTGCCCTTAAATTCTATACTGAAGAAGGTAACTGGGATTTAGTTGGTAATAACACCCCTGTCTTCTTCCTACGTGATGCTCGTAAATTCCCTGACTTAAATAAAGCAGTGAAACGTGATCCTAAAACCAATAAGCGTAGTGCAACTAATAACTGGGATTTCTGGACTTTACTTCCGGAAGCTCTACACCAAGTTACTATTGTGATGTCTGACCGCGGTATTCCAGATGGTTACCGTCATATGCATGGTTTTGGTAGCCATACCTTCAGTTTTATTAATGCTAATAATGAACGCTTCTGGGTTAAATTCCACATGCGCACTCAACAAGGCATTAAAAACTTAACCGATGCTGAAGCTGAAGCGATTATTGCCAAAGACCGTGAAAGCTCACAAACCGATCTGTTCAATGCAATTGAACGCGGCGATTTTCCAAAATGGAAAATGTACGTTCAAATTATGCCTGAACTTGATGCAGAAAAAGTACCTTATCACCCATTTGATTTAACCAAAGTATGGCCTAAAGGCGACTATCCGTTGATTGAAGTGGGTGAATTCGAACTCAACCGTAACCCTGAAAACTATTTCCAAGATGTTGAACAAGCCGCTTTTGCACCAAGTAACTTGGTGCCGGGCATTAGCTTCTCACCTGACCGTATGCTGCAAGCGCGTTTATTCAACTATGCTGATGCTGCACGTTATCGCGTGGGTGTAAACCATTACCAAATTCCTGTAAATGCACCACGTTGCCCTGTTCACTCGAACCGTCGTGATGGTCAAGGCCGTATGGATGGTAACTATGGTGCAACACCGCATTATGAACCAAACAGCTTCAGCCAATGGCAAGAGCAACCACAATACAAAGAACCACCATTGAAAATTACTGGTGATGCTGACTTGTGGGATTATCGTGAAGATGACAGCGACTATTTCAGTCAACCACGTGCATTATTCAACTTAATGAATGATGAACAAAAACAAGCATTGTTTAATAACACTGCTGGCGCAATGGGCGATGCACTCGACTTCATTAAATACCGTCATATCCGTAACTGTTACGCATGTGATCCAGCTTATGGTGAAGGTGTTGCAAAAGCATTAGGCTTAACTGTAGCGGATGCGCAAGCTGCTCGTGCAACTGATCCAGCTCAAGGTAATCCTGGCTTGCTTTAAGTTTTATCTTTGAATAAAAAAACCACCTTTTAAGGTGGTTTTTTTCTTGGCATTAAATATTCCAATTACCTTCTATTAATCCTTAAACAATCAATTTTTTGCCTTCATGCATGGTTAAAAATGGATTCATTAACTTTGATGTTTTTCGCATTGCATGATGTAAGTCATGTTCAGGTTGGTCTCTAGCTTCATCAGTCAACTGAAAAGTCCGATAATGCATTGCCAATGAACATTTTGACTGTAAATCTTTATGCGCCTGAAAAGCTTCTTCGGGATTCATGTGCAAATATTTCATTAAACGACGTGGCTCATAAGCTCCAATCGGTAATAATGCTACTCGGGGTGCACCTAAGCGTGTATGGATTTGTTTGAAATGTGCAGCATAACCCGTATCTCCAGCAAAGAAGAAATGTCCTGTACTATGCACGATGGAAAAACCTCCCCATAAGGCATGATTTTGATCTCGCCAACCACGACCTGAACCATGCTGTGCAGGCGTATAAACGATACGCAAATCTTCAAACATTTCCGATTGCCACCAATCAAGTTCAATGACATTGAAATGTGTGGGTAAATAATAAGCATTGCCTAAACCAGTATAAATCGGCATAGCAAATTGTTCATGTAACCAATTCAAGGTTGCTAAATCCATATGATCATAATGATTATGGCTTAGTAAAACCCCATGAATTGTAGGTAATTCTTCTAAGGCAATTCCTGCAGGACAAGCACGTCGTGGTCCAGTCCCTTGACGTGGGCCTGCATACTCCGCCCATACAGGATCGGTCAAAAAATTATATGGCCCAATTTGAATCAAAACCGTCGCATGTCCGACAAACCAAACCAACCAATCATCCATTTTAGCCAATGGCCGATTGTGCGGAATGCTACGCGAAGAAGCAAAAAACTGTTGGTATTCTTGCTCACGATCTACTTTCCATGTATCGCTTTTACGCGTCATGATCCATTTCAGCATATCTTTACGCGTAAACGCATCTGGATTTCGAAGGGTATTAAAGAATTTTTCCCCATTAAAATGGTCAGTTGCCAGATAATCAAATACAGGCTTCGTCCACGTATGTTTCATACAGCTTTTAGTACTGATTTGAAACTGTGCTGATTGAGTTTTTTGATTCATGTGTATTTAAAATTCATTCACTATGCTGACAAACCTTGCAAAGTATTTAACCTCGCAGACCTATTGATCAAGACGACCTTTCATGCGCTCAAGCCAAACCTTCCGAGATTGAGGCTTGACAAAGAGTGCCACAATTTCAGGATGAAGCTGTTTAATTTGTGCTTCAATTCTGTTGACACAAGCTTCTATATCATCTGACGTTAAATTATCTTTAAATTCAAGACTCAAAGATGCCAAAACTTGATGTGCACCCATCTGCTCTGTTAACACCCCATTGGCAGAATGCACTGCTGGATCTTGCTCTGCAACCATCAAGACATTATGCCTCAATTGTGGGTCAGCAGTTTCTCCCATGAGCAATCCTTTAGTCTCACGTGCAAGTAAAATTGCTGAAATAGCGAGTACAACCCCAATTAGAATTGATGCCAGACCATCAAGCATTGGCATATTCAGCGCGTGTGATAAATAGATACCGATCAGGGCAATAAACAGACCAATCAGCGCTGCTGAATCTTCAAATAACACGGTAAATGTCGTCGGATCTTTACTGCGTCGAAATGCTTCAAAATAGCCCTGTTTCCCTTTGATTTTACGAAATGCTTTCAATGCCACAAACCAAGAGGTCCCTTCACACAAAATCGCAATACCTAATACGATATAGTTAATCATCGGATTTTGCATTTCTTCGGGGTGATAAATATGACTAATCCCTTGATAAATCGACACGATCGCACCCAAAGCAAAGACCATCAACGCCACAATAAAAGCCCAAAAATACAGCTCTCTCCCATAGCCAAACGGATGGCGTGCATTTGCTGGCTGCTGCGATTTTTTCATACCGTAGAGCAGTAAGATTTCATTTAAAGTATCAACCACAGAGTGAATAGCTTCACTCAACATGGCCGAACTATTCGTGATGTAGGCAGCGACAAACTTCACCAGTGCAATCGCTAAATTGCCGAAGAGCGCTGCATATACCACGATTTTGTTAGATTCAGACATTTAAAATTGTCCTAAATTTATTTTTATCAAACAGATCTATTTGATTTTATAGCTCATTCCATAGTACTCAAACTGACTGTAGCTGTTGTTTGTTATTTTGTTGTTTTTACACCAACTGTCGATTGTTTCGACAATGCCATCATGTTCCATGTGAAACACGCTCTTTAGCGAAAAGGTATAGAACAAAAAAGGAAGCCGCAGCTTCCGTATAATTCTCTAGATGTACGAGGTTCAACGTACTTTATTAAAATATTGCTCGCGCCACTCTTTCCAAAAGTACATCACAATACCAAACATCACGACCACGATTCCAACAAAGGCATTGGAGCTAATATGTTCACTGTTCAACGTCGCTCCCAAAACCAATGCTATGACAGGTGTCATCACATTACTGAGTGACACCGTTGATGCCGCCAAACGTTTGATCAGCCAGAAGTAACACAGCATTGCCACAATGGATGACATGATCATGGTAAAGACAAATCCAATCATCGCACGGCCGCTTGGCAATTCGGTTGGAAAATGCTGCCAGATAAAAGGAATGATGAGTACCGAACCCAAGGCAGAAACAATCAGAGAACCGGTTGCCTGTGACATCGGCTTTAACGGTGCATTAATCTGCTTCACCCAAAAAATCGAACTAATATACGACACCATGCTGATTAGCATCAGTACAACGCCAATTGGATTGACTTTGCTATCAGCAGAATCTGCAAAGACAAAAGTTAGACCTCCCACTGCAACCGCCATGCCCAACCACTGCAAAGCGACCAATTTATGTGTTTTTAAAATTACATGCCCACTCAAACCGGCAATTAAGGGTGAAAAACCAAAAATCAGTGCCATTAAACCAGAGGTGAGATAATTGGCTGCGAGATAAATAAATAACTGTGCACCAATCAAATTTAAACTCCCTGCCACATAACTTTTTAATGAGGTTTCATCAAACGGCAAAGGATCACGCATCAATTTCAATAGAAACAGCGCAATAATAGATGCGCCGAAGTAACGGATAATCAACACCCACATCGGATGTATTTCCTGTACACTCCACACAATCGCGAGCGGCGTCGTCGCCCAAATCAGTACCAAAAGAGCATATATACTTGCCGTCAGCGGCAGTGAAGATTTCATTTCATTCTCAAATTTGATTGTTCTAACGACTTAACCTGAAACCCACTATTCAGATCTGGAACTACTCGTAAGACCAGTAACTAATAAAGTTTAAGACCAATTATTGCTCTCCCCTTTATCAACTAAATTGGAGGCGGTATGAATGCCACCGATCGTTTGGGGTATAAGGACTTCTCTTCAAACGATCAATAATCTCCCCTAACCCCTCTTTAAAAAAAGAGGGGGAATCATCCAAACGAAATCCATTCTTCACAAAGACTACTCCCTCCTTTGAAAAAGGAGGGCTGGGGGGATTAAAACCGTTGAATAGATCTACATAAGCTAAAACTATATACATGGACTACAAAATAGCTTTATAAGTGCGACGCTAAAACTAAAGACATAAAAAAACAGACCTACGTTACCGCAAGTCTGCTCCTCTTAGACATTCAGCTTACTTTACAAGTTTACGTAAATCTTGGCTTAAATCTAAATATTTATCCGCTTCAAACGCCGCATTCTTGCTAATCAATTTTTTCAAATGACGCATCTCTTTTGCAGCATTCACCGTAATACCACCAACAATGACACCGTCAGTTACACCAAACAATACAAATGAAGACTCAGCCGCCAATCCAGGATTAACTTCGCCACGTGCAATCCATTCGCTTGCAGCCATATCACCTACAAATTGATAGTTGATATTTAACTGATCTGTCCAGAACCACGCTGGATTTGGGGTTGGATGTTCAACACCCATTACATGACGAGCAAAGATACCTGCTTGCAAGTTCGCATTTTCCCAAGTTTCGACACGACGGTGGTTACCACAGTCACGAAGCTGAGTCGCAACGTCACCCGCTGCATAAATATCTGGATGCGAAGTTTGGCAGTTATCATTCACTTTAATGGCAAAATCAACGTCTAAACCTGCATCAACCGCAAGTTGAGCATTTGGCACAATGCCAATACCATAGATCACTGCATCGGCACGAAGTTCTTCACCGCCTTCAAGCGTGATCACCACTTCTTCGCCATCAAGCTTACAGTCAGCAATAGAAGTCGAAAGACGAACATCTACACCTGCAAGACGTTGCTGTGCCAATAAGAATTCACTTAAAACACGTGGAGATGAACGACCCATGACCATCGGACCCATTTCAATCACGGTCACGATACAGTCTTTAGAACGTGCTGAAGAAGCAAGCTCAAGACCAATCACACCACCGCCGATCAATACAATACGGCGACCCGCTTGTAATACAGGCACCAATGCTTGTGAATCTTCAAGGTTACGTAAGGTATAAACGTGTTTACCCAAAGCATCGAAATTCGGTAAACGGCGTGCTGCACCACCGGTTGCTAGAAGCAACTTGTCAAATGCAACAATTTCGCCATTTTTCAGTTCAACTGTTTTTGCATCGCTATGGATTTTCACAACGCCATTGCCACGAATATGTTCAACACCGAGTTCTGCCAATTTTTCTTCTGACAGAATTTCGATTTTGGTCTCTTCAGGTTTTAGAATTACGTCTTTAGACAAAGGCGGACGTTCATAAGGAAGATGTGTTTCATCACCCACCAAAATGATTTTGCCTTCATACTTGTTCGCACGGAGTTCTAAAATGGCGCTAGCACCAGCTTGACCAGCTCCAACAATAACGATGGTTTCGATACCATTTTGGCTCATGGGTTTGTTCCTTATTTCAATTCTGCAGATACGATGCCGAAGCCCGCAATCCACTCACTAATATCTTCGTAGCAATGTGTTGTCATGTCGTATTCGCCCACTTCATGTAGTGCAGCAAAAGCAGCCATCCAAGAACGAACTTCTTGACCGCCACGACCGCCTTCAACACGAATTTCAGCTTCAGTCATCGCTTCAATGGCAGCAAAGTCAGCTTTGGCGAAAGTATCAAGCAATGCACGATCCCATTCTGGGTTTAAAGGCACTGCGACAGAAGTATCACCCGCTGCGAGTTTTTGACCGACAGCAATGATTTTGCCTTGACGTGTATTACGTGCCTCTTCAGTTGGATTACGACCTGCAATCAGGAACTCTTCCACTTCTGGTGGAACTGAACCCATTTGCGGCGTTGGTGGATCATGAGACAAACCACCTGTACCCAAAACAAGTACACGTTCATTCTCTAAGTTCAATGATTTAATGAACTGACCGACTGCACGACCCAAAGCGACTGTACGCTTGGTTGTTGGCATCGGTGCAGCTGCACCATTGATAAAAATTGGAATCGTTGGATAACGATCAAGCTTGCCACCACAAAGGAAATGTAATGGTTGAGTCACACCGTGGTCTGCCTGCATACGATAAGAGTATGCAACATCGACACCTTCATCCAATACGCGACGAACCAGACTAATTGCTGTTTCTTCAGGCACATTAATGTGGTCATTGTCTTTACCATAATCCCAATCACCTGCTGCTTTGGCACGAATACCGACGCAGAAAGATGGCATGAGGTCATAGAAGAAACCATTGAAATGGTCTGGACCAAAAGTAATGATCAATGTTGGATTATAGTCTTCAACTTCTTTAGCAAGTTTGGCAAAAGTTTCGCGAACTTTTTCCTCTTTGTATTTCTCTTGCGGAGAAGCGAATTCCATTAGGGGACTGTGCGATGCACAAATAAGTTTAACGGCCATGGGTGACTCCTAAACGGAAGGCAGCCAAGACGGCTGCCGAGTAAGTCCTTTACGTATTTGGCGAATTAAATCTCGTCAAAGAAGCCAGCACGTGGTTGACGTAAACCACGGATACCCAGACCACATTCAGCATTAATTAAAACACCAGTTAATGGGCGGTTGTTTTGACGAGAAGCCAATAACACGTATGAACCAGTCATATCTTCAGGTTCGGGTAAGAAATTGAGCGGCATGCCGCGTGCAATCTTCTCAGGATCACGTGCATCGAGTAGACCGAGGTTTTCTTGGCCTAAAGAAGCAGCGCCTTTGATGTTGACATTCATACCCGACGGAGCAACAGCGTTCACTCGTACTTTAGGCGCAAGCTCGTAGGCTAATTCTTTCATGATCCCAACGCCAGCATGCTTAGACGCTGTGTATACAGGGCCTCCGCCTGCCGAATACAGTGCTGAGTTAGACAAAGTAAATATGATAGAACCTTCCGAAGCTATCAATGCATCAAGTGCAGCTTTGGCACCTAAGATGAGAGATTTGGTGTTAATACCCATAATCTCATCAAAAGCTTTTTCCAGCTGTTCACCCGATGTATTGACGATATCTGCGTAATGATCCCAGATACCTGCGTTTCCGACGAAACAGTCAAGTTTGCCATAATGTTCTACAGTTGCTTGAACTGCACGAACATTATCCTCATAGCTGGCTACATCTCCTGCGATCGCAAGCACGCGGTCACCAAAATGTTCTTTCAATGCATCAACTTTCGATTGAGAACGTTGAAGAACAGCAACTTGTGCACCTTCTTCTAAGAAACGTTCAACCAATGCCCAGCCTAAGCCTGAACCACCACCGGTAATAAGTGCAACTTCGCCTTGTAGCCAACCCATGATTACTCTCCTGCCATCTCTACGTATAAAGCACCATCTTCAACAATCACAGGGAATGTTTTGATAGGATCTGTTGCTGGTAAGCATAATGCTTGACCAGTTTTCAAACAGAATCGAGCCGAATGAAGTGGACATTCAACAGTGCCATCATCTTCAAGGTAACCTTCAGACATTGAAGCATTACCATGTGAACAACGGTCGTTCATCGCGAAAAATTCGCCATTGTTGTTGAATACTGCAAGCGCATCGATACCGTTAACGCCGCAATCTACTTTCAATGCTTCGCCTTCGTCTAATTCGTCAACTTGGCAAACAAAAATCTTATTCATTAGAAGAACACGCTCAGGTTATGTGAGTTGTAAGTCACCTGATCAAGGGTAATCTTACGGTTGAAGATTTCGAAACCTTGCTCAGTGTCGACTTTGCGGATCTTGTCGTGACGCTTACCACAGTAGATTGTTACATCTTTCTCTTTCTGGGTACGGTACAACAAGTACGTTACGTAAACGTCGTATTCGCCTTCAACTTCAGTCGCTTCAACAATCACATTTGAAACCATGTGTGTTGTACGTGAAGGAGGTTCTTCAGCCCAAGCCATACCTGTCTCTAAACGAGCTACACGGCGTTCCAACAAATCTTTAGTATCATTAAATACCCAAGTTGTTGGCGGCTCAATCGAACGACGACGGTCACGTGTTTGCGCGTTTGGTGTTGTGCGTAACGTATAAGAAATATCTTCCGCTAATACAGCTAACCAATCGCGGAACTTCCAATCGTCAAGCAATTTTGCTTCACGATAAAGAAACTGACTAATTTGGTGATGGAGTTCTAAACTAATTTGACTCATTTCATAAGCTCCTTCTCATATTCGTCAGCCGCAGCTTCAACGTCTTCCCATTTTTCATGAATCAATAGGTCAGCCCAACGACGGTACATACCACGTGCAGCTGTTTCTGAGAAAATGTAGTTGGTGATACCAGGGATACCATCTTCACGTACTTTCTCGTTACCTTTACCCATTTCCATAATTAATTTGTTTTGACGGGCTTTATAACCACGTAAAACTTTTTGAATTTCAATCCAGTTCTCAGAGTCATCTTGCTCAAGGAAACCAGCAGGACCGAAGGCACGTGTTGCAGAACGTTCAAATGCTGCTTGTACATCTTCTGGCGCGTCCGCATCACAGATACAGAATGCCCATACTTCAGTCTTGTTTGGACCACGTGGGTGCCATACACGAAGCGTTGCAGTACCGTTCAACCAAGATAGTGTTGGGAACATGGTGTTGTGACCAGCAAGACGCAGTGCACGAGTTTCACCTAGGCGTTCTTTCACTTCTTCATACGTTTCACGGAAGTAGTTTGCTACTTCACCATCCACCCATACGTTTGCGTCTGGTTTCTCAGTGAAGAAGAAGCCTGAACCGTGACCACGTGAACCGTATTGGATCGCGTCTTTGGCAGTTTCCCAAACTGGACGGGCAGTTTGTGCAGCACCTAATTTCTTAGAAGATTCATCATCTGGTTTAGCACCAAGCACCTGAATCGCAGATGCATGAGAGAACAACGCGTGGTATTGGTCAGAAGCGAACTGTTCAGCTGCAAATTTCCAGTTACAGTCGATTTCCCATTTGTGTACACCACCAACGATCACAGTACCACCTTCACGACGGTCTACAACGCCGTCCAGGTACCAAGCGATATCGCCCATGTATTCTTCTAGATCTGGAGTTGTTTCATCCCAGCAGCCGAATACTAAGCCTTTGTATGATTTAACGCGGTTAACTTCTACCAGACCCCATTGCTCTTTACATGCACCATGTGGGTAAGCACGATCTTCAAGCGGGATATCTTTTAGAGAACCGTCAATACCGTATGACCAGCCGTGGTATGGGCAAGTGAACGCACGTGTATTACCACAGTCCGCGAAGCTCACACGCATAGAGCGGTGACGACATTGGTTTAAGAATGCTTTGATTGAGCCATCTTTTTGACGTGCCACGATGATTGGATCTTCACCCATATAGGTATTGAAGAAATCGCCGGCTTTAGGAATTTGGCTCTCATGGCATAGGAATAACCATGTACGACCGAACACACGTTCTAATTCAAGTTCGTAAATGTCTGGATCGGTATAGATAGATGGCGTGATACGTCCATTTTGTGCATCGACTAAAGCATCGATTTCGCGCACATCAATTTTTCCACTCATGAAAAGCTCTCCTGTGACCATAAGGCACAAAGTAATAGACTCAACTTTTCAACGATGATGGATTTTAGAGCGATATTCGGGAAATATTTATTTTGTTTTAATTAAGAGATTTTATGGATTATTACGGTAGATTTTTTTTATAGTATTTTTTTTAAATTACCGAGAACACCATTTATTTCGTGAATGGCAAAATAATCCTCACGCAATAGTTGTTTATAGATTATACTGAACGAACTTCTAAGTAAGACATTTTTTGGATTACTCCACGGGTTGATTATATGGAATTACGACACTTACGCTACTTCATTACTGTCGCTGAAGAACTCAATTTCAGTAAAGCTGCGTTAAAACTTTATACTGCTCAACCTTCTTTAAGCCAACAAATTAAAGATCTTGAAGAAGATGTCGGCGTAAAATTGTTGCACCGGACTAAACGCAAAGTTGAGCTCACAGAAGAAGGTGCCGTATTTCTAGAACAAGCACGTTTGACACTAGCTCAAGCAGACAAGGCCGTAGCGATGGCACGTCAGGTTTCACAAGCCAAACAACAGATGCTACGGATTGGTTTTGTGCCTGTCGCAGAGATGAAAATCTTCCCATACGTCTTGCCAAATCTGCGTGTTCAAAACCCAGAACTCAAAATTGAATTACTTAGTTTAAATAATCGCGATCAGATGAAATTGCTACAAAAAGGTGAATTAGATATCACTTTTACTCGCAATAACTTTCATAGCGACGAAATTGAAAGTCAGTTTGTATTACGTGAACCATTGATCTTTATTTTACCCAAAGATCACCCTTTAGCGAAGTACGAACGTATTCCAGTTAAAGCATTGAACGGTATTGATTTTATCATTCCTGCACGCGAACAATCAGGCACATTGCATGAAGCCATTTTAGACTTTGCTTCTAACCATGGCGTTCAATTTAATATCGTGCAAAAAGCCGACAATATCCTGTTTAACATTAACTCCATCGGCATGGGCTTAGGCTGCACGATCCTACCGGGATACATCGCGCCATTGACCATGAACAATACGGTGATTCGTCCTTTAGATGTCGAATTACCGTATCTAGACTTGTATGTAAGTTACCGAAAAACGGCGAGTTCTGTGGCTGTAGATAAATTCCTTGAACTGCTAACCAAAGTTTTTTATCTCGATATTAATCGCGAACAGCGTTAATTTTCGCCAAGTCATAATTTATAGATATAGCACCATTATTTTTGAAATAAATAATGGTGCTTTTTTTATGGCTAAAAAGTCGCTTTTTTAATCGTTTAAATGTTTTAATCGACGCATTTTATCTATCATGCATATCGACTTGATGGAAAATAACTTATAAATTTTAGTTTAGACATTGATAAAAATTGCTAAAAATTGCCGATTTACAACTTAAGTCTAATAAATAATTCCCCTTCCCCAACCATTCAGATGAGCTTATTTTATGCCTTTTTACTGATTTAGACCGTACACTGTCGACCCATTAATGAGAATAATACTCATTTAAAGTATTTCTTTCAAAAGATTTATATAAAAAAAAGGATGGCAAAACCATCCTTTTTTTGAATTTCATGTCAGTGACAAGAAATTACACACCACGCGCTTTTAAATAATCTTTAATCACGGTGTTGAATTCTTCTGCTTTTTCAACTTGTGACCAGTGACCACATTGGCTAAAGATATGCGCATCCGCATTTGGAACTGTGTTCAAAATATCCCACGTACGAGATACTGGAATCACCACGTCTTGTACACCGTGAATCAACAATACTGGCACAGTAATGTCTTTCATTTTTTCAAAGTCGAGTGGGAATTCGAAACGGTCACGGTCGCGTGCGCCAACAACATCCATCAAACGATTTGATGCATAGTCATTTGCAGCAGAAGCGAAACGTACTTTTACCAATTCGTCTGTGATCAAGTCTTTGTTTACAACAAACATAGACAAGGTTTTCTTGATGCCTTCTTCGGTTAATACAGGGTTTGCATGTGCTTTAAGTGCTGCAGTTTGTTTAGCACCGCCTGTACCCATAGACACGATACCCAATACACGTTCTGGATAGTCCAAAGCCATTTGGAATGCTAACCAGCCACCGAGTGAGTTACCCACTAACCAAGTTTTTTCAATACCTAGGGCATCTAACGTACGTACAGCGTGATCAACCCAAGCACGGATACCATAAGCAGTATTCGGTGCAACAACAGTTTGACCATAGCCAATCGTATCGATAGCGATACAACGTGCTTGTTCACCAATTTGTGGAAGGTTTAACCACCAGTTAGCAGCAGCAGATACACCTGTACCTGAACCGTGTAAAAATAGAATTGGTGTGCCTTCACCCACTTCGTGGTAATGCGTTAATTCGCCTTCAGCAGTTTCAATCCATTTATCTTCTAAACCAAAGAATGAATCAGTTGTATAGTCAGGAATCTGAACAGTGCTCATACATGCTCCTCGTATTGCGTAGAGCTTATGTTTCAATCCATAACGGATTTAAACACAAGGGGGACTCTTTTGGATTTTGTGGTTTTTACAGTCTCATATTACCTGTTCAGCCACTGCTAACTGATACATATTTACGATCATAAACAACAAATAGACTATAATTTAAGTTATTGTTTTTAAATACATAACTCAAAAATATATCCATAAAATCTTTGAGGTATTTCTTTTTTAAATAAACCAGCGAATAAAAAGGGAAGCAATGAATCCACTTCCCTCTTTTTTATCCTGAGAAATTAGAACTTATAGGTATAAGTTGTCGCGACACGGTACTCTTGCAAGTCAGATTTGTAATCGAAATCGGCATCGATATACATTGCCTGGAAGCCTAAGCCCTTCAACTTACCTTCAGGCACGGTGTAGTTCACAATTAAGTTCAATTCATCTGACTTCTGATCTTTAAGACCAGCAATTTCTGCATCTGAACCTGTGAAATACACAGCAGTTGTATTTAAGCCTTTCACACCCATTTCTGAGAAATCATAGCCATAAGTAAAGCCCCATGATTTTTCATTTTTTGCAGTAAATGTTGCTATACCCCAGTTGACTAAGTACGGCTGCGGCACCCATCCACCCAGTGTTGGGAATGCATTATCACCAAACATTTGTTGATAACCCAAACCAAAGGTATGCGAACCGTAATTCACTTTCGCACCCACCGACAACGCTTGGTTATCAATTTCACCATAGAGCTTGTCACCCGAATCCGAGTTATCAAAATAGCGGATATGACTGTCTAACTTGACTTTTTCACCCAGTTTAGTTTTGTAGTTCGCACCTATATAGTGCTGTTGGTAGATATCCTGTACATCGGCATACCAGTAGCTACCACCAATTTCAGGCGTAAATTGGTGATCAATCCCCGCAATATACATCCCGTCAGATGCTGGACCGTTGTCAAAATGACCTATTTTTCCATTCGGCAGCTCTTTACCTGGTGAAAATAAAGTTAAATCACGGAACTGGTTATCATAACGATTATTAATACCGTCAATATAAGCCACGGTCAACTTGGTATCTTTCAGGTCTTTCGACTCCAGCCATGCACCGCTGTAAGTAGTCAGCAACTGACGTGATGGATCAAATACTAGCACTGGAGATACCGGCAATAGCTCGCCCACTTTCAATTCAGTTTTTGACACTTTGGCTTTAAGGGTCACACCCACTTTACCAAAGTTATCTTTTGATTCTTTACCATCGTGCGGCAAAATAAAGTCTGCATTGGTATCACGGCCATTGAGTTTAAAGGCATGCTGTACCAGCAGGTCCGCGCCGACTTGAATGCCCGCGCCAATATCCTGATAACCTGACTTCGCATCCAGCGTAATGCCTTGCGACCATGAACCCCAATTTTTATTTGGAGTATCTTCAATTTGACGATCCAAATAAAAGTTTTTAAATTTCAATTGCACTTGGCTGTCGTCAACAAAATCCGCATAAGTTGCAGATGTTCCTAATGTTGCTGTCGCAGCAAGAATTGCTATCCATAAATTTTGACGACGCATGGCTTATTCCCAGTGATCAAATTAAGCTATGACATCATCATGCTCAACAATACCTTGGAAAAAAATCCGACTACAGTATTAAGGTTTATCAGGCTTTTGTACAACTTGAACTTTGGAAGCTATTTCTGCTTATTTTCCTTAGAGATTAAAACAATAACTCTTTTTTATCATTTAGAACGGCTGATTAAATTAACCCCATGTTTTATTAACATAAAATTTAAAGTTTTTTATTTTTTGCAATTACATCCCCTGTATTAATTGCTTTTAAGTTTAATCAAAGTTTTCTAATGAGATTTATCCTCATTTAATTTATAAAATTTAGCTATTACGTTATATTTAATTTATATAATCATCAACAACTTAAAGTTAAATTTTACTACTATGGCTGCTCGAAATCAGCCATTGGTTCGTAAGATATTTCTTATTTCAATCCACTTTTCATGCCTCAAATCAATCTCAACGTAATCTCAAGCCCATCTCAAACCAACACAGCCACTTCAGACATAAAAAAAGCGCCCATTTCGGGCGCTTTTTGATTTAAAGCAAATTAAGCATTGGCTTCTTTTGCTTTAGACATGGTCAATGCCAAATCTTCGATCATATCTTCTTGACCACCAACAGTACCACGACGACCAAGCTCAAGAAGAATTTCACGCGCAGAAACGCCATATTTCGCTTCAGCACGTTTCGCGAATAACAAGAATGATGAGTAAACACCGGCATAACCTAAAGTTGCTGCATCACGGTCAGCACGGATCTGATGTGTCATCATTGGAATGATTAAATCTTCCGCAACATCTTGAACTTTAAACAAGTCCACACCTGTCTCCATTTGCATACGGTTGGCAACCGCAACAAACAATTCAAGTGGAGTATTACCTGCACCTGCACCTAAACCTGCAGAAGCTAAATCGACACGCGTTGCACCAGCTTGAACCGCTGAAACAGAGTTCGCAACACCCATACCTAAGTTATGGTGACCGTGGAAACCGATTTCGATCTCTGAAGCCAGGTTGGCACGTAAAATACCCACGCGGTCAGTCACGTCTTGAGGCAACATATAACCAGCAGAGTCAGTCACATAAA
The DNA here is from genome assembly GCF_013418335.1 of Acinetobacter sp. YH12145. Lineage (NCBI taxonomy): Bacteria > Pseudomonadati > Pseudomonadota > Gammaproteobacteria > Moraxellales > Moraxellaceae > Acinetobacter > Acinetobacter sp. YH12145. Next base: position 230,352 of record NZ_VPCE01000006.1, read on the forward strand.
TACAGTTTGCACCGTATGACACCATTTTGCTGGCTTCTTCCAAAAGTTTTTCAGGAGTTGCCATGTGCGCCATCATCAAGAAGCCCACAGTGTCCATGCCAAGTTTACGTGCAGCCGTAATGTGCTGTTCAGAAACGTCAGCTTCAGTTGAGTGCGTTGCAACACGAATGGTTGCTACACCAACATCATGTGCCATTTTCAAATGGTCAACCGTACCAATACCAGGAAGTAAAAGTGCAGATACTTTTGCCTGTTTCAGGTTTGGAATCACCGCTTTTAGGTATTCTTCATCGGTTGCTGCTGCAAAACCATAGTTCACAGAGTTACCGCCTAAGCCGTCACCATGCGTAACTTCGATTAAAGGTACACCTGCATCATCCAAAGCAGTTGCAATGGCAACCATTTGTTCAGGTGTAGTTTGATGGCGCATAGGATGCATACCATCACGTAAAGTCATATCATTAATAATAATCTTAGACATTTTGGTATTCCTTAAGCTTCAGCAGTGTTTAATACGCGTTCTGCAAACATTTCTGCAGTACGTGCAGCTGCCGCAGTCATAATGTCGAGGTTACCTGCATATTTAGGAAGATAATCACCTAAACCTTCAACTTCTAAGAAGATTGAAACACGGTTACCGTCAAATACAGGACCATTTACAAGTTTGTAACCTGGTACATATTTTTGAACTTCAAGAATCATCGCATGTACAGATTCAGTGATTGCTGCTTGATCTGGTTCACCTTCAACCAGACAGTGCACAGTATCACGCATCATCAGTGGTGGCTCAGCAGGGTTAATGATGATGATCGCTTTACCTTGTTTCGCACCGCCCACTTTTTCAATAGCGCCAGCAGTCGTACGAGTAAATTCATCAATGTTTTTACGTGTACCTGGGCCCACAGATTTTGTTGAAACTGTTGCAATGATTTCGCCGTATTCAACAGGCTGAACTCGTGAAATCGCTGCAACCATAGGAATCGTTGCCTGACCACCACATGTCACCATGTTGACGTTCGGAACTTCACCTGCGTCCAATAACGCTTCTAAGTTTACTGGTGGTACGCAGAATGGACCGATTGCAGCAGGTGTTAAGTCAATCATTAACACGCCAAGTTCATTTAATTTGCGGCTGTTTTCAGCATGAACATAGGCAGAAGTTGCATCAAATGCGATTTTAATGTCGTCTTCAATTACGTGTGGAAGTAAACCATCCACGCCTTCAGCAGTGGTTTTTAAACCCATTTTAGCAGCGCGAGCCAAACCTTCAGACGTCGGGTCAATACCAACCATCCATACTGGTTCTAAAAATTCGCTGCGTTGAAGTTTGTAAAGCAAGTCAGTACCAATGTTCCCTGGACCGATCAATGCACATTTAATCTTTTTCATGAATGTGTACTCTTAAAAATTCCGTAAAACCCAAGCTTATTTCGCTGCAAATGCTGCAGTCACAGAACCAAAGCCTTCAATTTCAACTTTGAATTCATCACCAGGATTTGCCACAACCATTGGGCCTAAGGCACCGGTCAATACGATGTCACCTGCAAGCAATGGACGACCACGACGAACCATTTCGTCAGCCAACCATACAGCTGCATTTAATGGGTTAGAAAGACACGCTTTACCCACACCTTGTGAAACCACTTCTTCACCACGAGTCATGACCATTTTGCAATTTACAAGGTCAAGATCTGCAAGTTTTACAGGCTTAGAACCCAGCACAAAACCTGCTGAAGATGCGTTATCTGCCACAGTATCAATCAACGAGATTTTCCAGTTTTCAATACGGCTATCGACCACTTCAATTGCAGGCAGTGCATATTCTGTTGCACTAATAATGTCTGCATAGGTGTGTTTTTCTTTGGTCAAATCTTGGTTAATCACCAAAGCAATTTCTGCTTCAACTTTTGGCTGAATCAATAAACCAGCAGGGATTTCTTCACCATCGCCATACGCCATGTCAGCAAACAACATACCGAAGTCAGGTTGATCAACGCCTAACTGCGCTTGTACAACTTTTGAAGTTAAGCCAATTTTACGACCTACAAGGCGACGACCTTCTGCCACCGCACGTTTGGTATTCACTTCTTGAACGGCATAAGCAATATCTACATCAGCACTTTCACCACCAAGTTGTGGACGGATCGGTGCAATCGCAGCCTGATTTACTTCCGCATCGCGTAATGCTTGCGCAACTGATTCAACAACAGCAGAATTCGACATCAATGTTTCCTTAAACTGCAAAAATTGGATGCACAACGTGTTTCATCCCGATCACCATCAAAATCAAAGTGATGAAAGTCATGTCAGGATTCGCCTAAAGCATTTCACTTGACATACTACACGTTATGTTTAGATGCATTTAGCATCGAGATTTTAGAAAGTGAATACCAATACTTATTTTATTTATGACTATAGCTATTAGCTATAAATTAATCATTATTTATTATTAATATTCAAAAACTTAAGTCAAAATAATTAAATAAAATTCACTATTTTTTTCGCCCTTAAATCTGAATCTCTACTAAAAAACTTGGCTTATACGACTAAAAGATAAGATTAAAAGATTATTTTAGCGTCAGGCCAACTTTTACGCATAGGTTTTCAATTTCATCTGATTTAGTTTAATAAATTGAAAATTTAAAAATAAATCAATAAACAACAATAAGATAAAACCAAAAATTCAAACAAAAAATCTATTCCAGCTTGTGGTAAAAGGCCAAATAGTTGCGCTCAACTTTTTAAGGTAAATTTGCTAGAAGACTGCTTGTTATTGTAGAAAAATCTAGTGTTATTACTTTTTTAAATAATTGAATTTACTCATTTCATCAAGTAGAGCTTGAATTACTATTCATTTGATAACAAAAAAGGTGAAAACAAATTTCACCCTTTTTACTCGTTTGTATCTAAAACTATACAGCTAGACGTAATTTCACGTGTTCTAGTAGAAATTCAGTCAAATCACCTACGCTATGTGCAATATGTAAGGGTTGAAAACACTGGAGTGTTTCTACAGTATGCACTCCATAGCTCACGCCTACACGTGGCATCTGAATATTCAGTGCCATTTCCAAGTCATACGACGTATCACCAACCATAATGGCTTGATCGGCACGTAGTCCTGTTTCCGCCAAAATTTCTGCCAACATCAACGGATCTGGCTTAGATTTGGTTTCACTGGCTGCACGTGTCGCACGAAACAACTCATGACTTTGCGTTTGAGCCAAGACACGGTCTAGACCTTTACGACTTTTTCCTGTTGCAACAGCCAATTGTAGACCGACATCGCGTAATTCCTGCAACATATCCGCGACACCATCAAACCACATATCCCCTTTGGAATGGGCCACATAGTGATCGGCATAACTTTGCAAAATGTCGCTGTGCAATTCAGGAACCGTCGGAAATAACCGCTGTGCGACTTCCGGCAGACCTAAACCAATAATACTTTTCGCATCAGCATCGGTCAGCGGCTGTGAATATTGATCTGCTGCAAATTTTAAACTCGCTACAATTTGACCCACAGAATCAAATAAAGTGCCATCCCAATCGAAAATGACTAGTTTTACAGCTGAGTTCATACGTTTTCCTAGATTTGATTCAGTGTTTGGTAATTCAGATTCTGGAGTGCATCAATTTATTTACCTCACCCCGACCCTCTCCTTAAAGGAGAGGGCGAAAGAAAACTTACGAAGCAGTCCTGCTCAGGGGGAGAAGTCTAATATTTAAAACTTACTCGTCATCTTCTGAAGACTTCACCACTTTGTCGGCTTTTTGCGCGCGTAGCTGCGCCACAAGGCTTTGCATATCTTCTGGCAATGGCGCTTCAATGGTTTGGTAACCCGGAATTTCTAAACGCATAGCATGCAGACATAAACGACGTGGCTTTGGACCACGGTATTCAGTTTCATGACCGTATTTTTCATCGCCCACCAGTGGATGACCAATACTTAAACCATGTACACGGATCTGATGTGTACGGCCCGAAAGTGGAGACGCATACACCAATGTGGCATGCATAAAACGTTCTTTCACGTTCCACAGCGTCTTCGACTCTTTACCTTCTTTAGGTGATACACGAACACGACGCTCGCCATTTGCCAGTTCGTAACGATGCAAAGGCTGATCAATGAGCTGCTTATCTAAACTCACCACGCCTTTCACCACAGCAGCATAAGTTTTTTGGATTTTGTGTTCGCGCAGCATGTCTTGCAAGGTTTTCAGCACACTACGTTTCTTGGAAATCATCACCAAGCCCGAGGTATCACGGTCAATGCGGTGAATCAGCTCAAGGTATTTCTTCCCTGTTGCGGCACGTAAGCCTTCGATCAAACCATACGCCACACCACTACCGCCGTGAACAGCAATACCAGAAGGTTTGTTTACCACCATTAAGCCTTCATCTTCGTACACCACACGGCTCAGTAAACTTTGCGCGACTTTATCCGATACAGGAACCGCAGACTCATCTTTTTGCTCATAACGAATTGGAGCAACTCGAACTTGGTCACCAATATTGAGTTTGGTTTCCGCTTTGACGCGTTTTTTATTGACGCGGACTTGGCTTTCACGAATCAGACGATAAATGCGACTTTTAGGCACACCTTTCAGACGACTAAACAGGAAATTATCAATACGTTGACCCGCCTGATGCTCGTCCACTTCAAACCAGGTGACGCTTTGCCATTCTTGCGTAGAATTCATACAGTTACTGTGACCTAAAAAAATACTAAAATTGATTAAAAATTGATCATTTAAGCTATACTTTTCGCAAGAAACATAAGCTTAGCCCATAGGCAGATGATGCAAGGTTTGATATAGTCAGCGCACGGAAACCACCGTAACTGAGTAAAAGTTGATTCATTTCAGTATTTACTGTCATTGAACTTTCAAGCAATTACTCATTTAGCTCGGAAAGGTCCCAAAAGAATTATGCCGACGCCGAAGGCTTATTATATCGGCAAAACTGCAAACTGTTGCGTTTAATTGTGCCGTAGGTACATAAAAACAGTTTGCCCCAAAAAAATATGTGCCAACCAAGGTTGGTTTTTAAACGTAAACTGATACACATCAGACCAGTCGCTCCCTGGAAATCGTGTTCAGGCCACAACGTTTGATGCATTGGATCTGCACAGTTTGTAAAGGTACGATGATAATTCCGTATCAAGACGCTCTATCAGATATGAATGGATGCTCTTCGAGCAATGTGACAGTGAAAGTTACTCACATCCAATGCACCGTTTGTCCGCCAGTGAAACGCGTTCAGGTGACTTTAATCGTTTAAAAGATTGAAGCCGTATTGCCATCATCAATACGTGAATCAAAAACCGTTGCCCGCCCAAAGAAGGTCGGTACACATGCACAGATGATGTTTTTCGATCTGTGCAACTTGATCCATGCTATCTGATGCTCGCTACGAGTCAGGCGATGTTCTTCTGTGTATCACTATTAGGTGTTACACCCATGAAACGTATGTTGATTAATGCAACACATGCCGAAGAAATTCGCGTTGCACTTGTCACTGGTCAGCGTCTTTACGATTTTGACTTAGAGAATCGTACCCGTGAACAAAAAAAATCGAATATCTATAAAGGTCATGTGACTCGCGTAGAGCCGTCTTTAGAAGCTGTATTTGTTGAATACGGTGCAGGTCGTCAAGGCTTCTTGTCGATGCGCGAAATTGCTAACTCTTATTACAAAGCAGATCCTCGCCAAACTTCAAACATCCGCGAATTGATCACTGAAGGCACTGAGCTTTTAGTTCAAGTGGAAAAAGAAGAACGTGGTAATAAAGGTGCTGCCCTTTCTACATTTATCTCACTTGCTGGTCGTTATTTGGTCTTGATGCCAAACAACCCGAAAGGTGGCGGTATTAGCCGTCAAATTTCAGGTTCAGTTCGTGAAGAATTGAAAGAAATGTTGGCGTCTTTAAATGTCCCTCGTGGCATGAGCGTGATTGTACGTACTGCAGGTATTGGTCGTTCTCAAGAAGAACTCCAACTTGACCTTCAACACTTGCTGGACCTTTGGGCACAAATCCAAAGCACATCAAGTTCTGGTCCATCACCAATGTTGGTTCACCAAGAAGCCGGTGTGGTTACACGTGCGATCCGTGACTATTTACGTGATGATGTTGCTGAAATTCTGATTGACTCTGAGCAAGCGTATAACGAAGCGTATAACTTTGTTAAAGCGGTGATGCCACGTCAAATCGACAAATTAAAAACCTATACGTTAAATGAACCGTTATTTGCTCATTTTGGTATCGAAAGTCAAATCCAAACTGCCTATGAACGTGAAGTAAAACTTCCTTCTGGTGGTTCAATTGTGATTGACCAAACTGAAGCATTGGTTTCAATTGATATTAACTCTGCAAAATCAACACGTGGTAGCGATGTAGAAGATACGGCGCTAAATACCAACCTTGAAGCTGCAGAAGAAATTGCTCGCCAATTACGTTTACGTGATATCGGTGGTTTGGTTGTGATCGACTTCATCGACATGACCAAAGACCGTAACCAACGTATGGTTGAAGCTAAACTTCGTGAAGCAACACAAAGTGACCGTGCGCGTATCCAATTCGGTCAATTGTCACGCTTTGGTTTGATGGAAATGAGCCGTCAACGCTTACGTCCATCGCTTGAAGAAGCCACTGGTTATGTGTGCCCACGCTGTCATGGCACAGGTATGGTACGTGACCTACGTTCTTTATCACTTTCAATTATGCGTAAAGTGGAAGAAATTGCGCTACGCGAACGTCATGGTGAAGTTCAAGTTGAAGTGCCTGTTGAAATTGCTGCATTCTTATTGAATGAAAAGCGTCACAGCCTTGTATATCTTGAGCAAACTTCAAATGTTCGTGTGACTGTACTTCCACACCCTCACCTAGAAACACCACATTACGAAATTTCGTATAACCCAGAAGGTTTTGCACCGACAAGCTATGAACGCACTGAAGCGACACGTTCTAGCGAAAAAGAATTGGGTTACGAAGCATCTGAATGGCATTTAGGTGAAGAACAGGCCGCTGCTGCTCAGCAACAAGCACCTGTACAACAACAAGAAAAAGGCCACAAAAAGAATAAGCAACAACCCGTTGCTGCTCAACAAGCACCTGCACAAGTTGCCGCTCCTGCAGCATCATCTAGTCCATGTGCATGGTTAGAAAACTTATTTGTTCAAAAACAAGCTGCAACCGTTGACCAGTCGCGTACTGCAAACAATGCCGCTGCTGCAATTGAACAAATGGTAAATAGCGGTGCTGCAAGCCGTGGCCAGTTTGGTCAAATTACCCCTGCATCGGCAGCGCCTGTTGTTGTCGTAGACAATAATGCTTACCTTGCGCCTTCTTCTGTTGTGCACAAACAAGAACGTGACAGCCATTCAGAAAAAGCTGACCGTGAAGAAAAACGTCACAACAAAAAGCGTACTAAGCATAAAGAACCACGTGAACAAGAAGCTCAATCGCATCAAGTTCATGAAGAAGTGTTACAACCTTCACGTCAAGACCGTCAAGAACAGCGTAATAACGAAGCACGTCAAAACGAACGCCAAGAGCAACGTTCTGAACGTCAAGAACCGCGCCAAGACAACCGTCAAGACCAACGTGAAAACCGCCGTAACTCACGCCGTCAACACAACAACGAACAAGTACAGCAAGATGTTCAAAATAATGAGCAACCGCAGTCTGTTCCACGTCGTGACCGCAACAACCAACAACGTCCAAATCGCCCAAATCGCCACCGCGATCAAAGCGTATTGAACGAGCAAGCGATTGCTCAGGAAGTTGCAACTGAGCAACAACCTGAAAACCGCAATCAACGTCAACCTAAAGTTGAAGTTGTTAATGCACCACGTCAAGACGTGATGCCAACAGCACTTGTAGTAAATGTTGATCAAGCTCAAAGCGAAATCGTAGCGCTAAATACTGCTCCAGCAGTTGAAAAACCTGTAGAAACCCCAGTGGTCGAAAAGGCCGCTGTCGTTGAAGCAGTAAAAGTGGAAAAACCTGCGACTGAAACAAAAGAAGCAGCGCATAAACCACAGCATGCGCAGCAAAAACCGTCTCGTGCAAGCAATGACCCTCGTCAGCGCCGCCGCGAACAGCGTGAAGCTCGTGCTCAACAAGCACAGGCTCCGAAAATTTCGCCATCTCAAGTGCCGACACTAGGTCAATACACTATAAGCAGCTTGATTAAGCATGTATACGGTGAAGACTGCTCAGTACTGATTGAGCAATTTGGCTTAATTCCAACATTCAACCGTGCATTGCAAAAATTCACGGAAGAATATGCCGCAACTTTGACTGCACCTGCAGCTGAAACAGCTGTAGAGAAAAAGCCTGTCACTCGTGATGTTCAAGTTGCAAAAGCTGCACCTGAAGCTGAACCAGCGCCAATGTTGGATTTGACACCACCAAAGCCTGTGTCAGATAAACGTGTTGCTAATGACCCACGTGAGCGTCGTCGCCTTGCTAAACTTGCCGCTGAACAAGCGAAACAAGACCAAGCAAAAGCACATGCTGAGGTGGAAGCTACGCCTGTCGCAGACACTGCTATTGAGGCGCCTGTAGTTGCAGAAGCTAAAGCTGCTACAGTTGAAGCCAATGTATCCGACGTTGCAGGTCAAACTGAAGCACCTGAACCCGTTCAAGCTGAACTGGATGTGAGTGCGCAGCCTGAAAAGACGGAAGATGTGTCTGAAGCTCCTACTAAACCAGTAGAAGAAAAAGCTCAAGCCGTTGAAGCGGAAAAGAAAGTTGAGGTTCCTGTAGACGAAAACTCGGCCGCTGAAGGTGAAAAACCTGCACGCCCTCGTCGTCCTCGCGGTCGTCCACCGAAAAAAGCAAACACCGCAACTGAGCAGTAATTTGCTATTTTGCAGGTGAATAAAAAAATCCAGTCATTTCGGTGACTGGTTTTTTTTTGATACTTTTGTCAAATTAGGTTGATTGCACTAGATCGAAACGATTAAAAGACAATTGTAGAATTTGCTGCAAATTTCATTGCAAAGAAATAGACCGTATCGGATTACGAAAAATAAATAGGATTCACATGAGCCAAACTACACAACACGACCTTATTGGGATTGCTGATGTTGCAGCAAAAATTCCCGCGTTCATTAGCAAAGTACCCAACCTGTTGAGTGGTCTAAAGCAAGCCTATTTACGTACCCCAAATACTTCCGCAGGCTTGGGAATTGCATTTGAAAAAGCCGTAAAGCGTAATCCCAAGGGTTATGCGCTTTATTTTGAAGAGCAAAAATATACCTATAACGAACTCAATGAATGGGCCAATCAAATTGGTCACTATTACCTTGCACTCGGTGCAAAAAAAGGTGATGTGATTGCGGTGATGATCGAAAACCGATCTGAACTCGTGGCAACCATCGTGGCTTTAGCCAAAATTGGCGTCACCAGTGCCTTGGTCAACACCTCACAAGTTGGCAAAGTCCTGACACACAGCATCAACTTAGTGAACCCAATTGCGGTAATTGTGGGCGAAGAATGCCGTCAAGCCGTAGAAGATATTCGTAATGATCTCAGTGTGGCTACAGATCGTTTACATTGGTTTGCAGATCAAGCCACTCGTGTAGATGCCGGTCAAGCACCGAAAGGCTTCTTAAACCTTGCAGAAGCGATTGATAAATTTCCAAAATTCAACACACCCACCACTGCAAGTGTAAAAGGCAAAGACGGCCTATTTTATATCTACACTTCTGGGACAACAGGCTTACCTAAAGCGGTGATTTTCACCAACAGCCGTTGGACTTTGGCTTATGGAACATATGGTCACGTCCTTAATCTGAATAAAGATGATGTGATGTACGTAACTTTACCGCTCTATCACGCTACAGGCACTGTAGTTTGTTGGTGTGGGGTGATTGCAGGTAGCGCCACCCTTGCCCTGCGTCGCAAGTTTTCAACTTCATCGTTTTGGAAAGATGTACAAAAATTTGATGCATCAGCCATTGGCTATGTGGGCGAGCTTTGCCGTTATTTGATGGATGCTCCACATTCAGACCTTGAAAAAGGCCATCGTGTGAAAAAAATGATTGGTAACGGCATGCGACCAAACATTTGGGATAAGTTTAAAGAACGCTTTGGAGTCGAAGAAGTCCTTGAACTTTATGCTTCAAGTGAAGGCAACGTCGGCTTTAGTAATGTGTTTAACTTCGACAATACCGTTGGTTTTTCACCAACGCCTTATGCGATTATTCAGTTTGATAAAGAAAAAAATGAAGCTGTACATGATGCTAAAGGTCGCTGCATTAAAGTCAAAAAAGGTGAAGTCGGCTTACTCATCGGTAAAATTACCCGTCGCTCACCTTTTGATGGCTATACCGACACGGAAAAAAACAAATCCGTTATTATGAAAGATGTATTTAAGCATGGTGATTCATACTTCAACACTGGTGACTTGGTTCGTGACATTGGCTTCCGCCATGCACAATTTGTCGACCGTCTAGGTGATACTTTCCGCTGGAAAGGTGAAAACGTTTCAACCACTGAAGTTGAAAACATGGTGAGTGAGTACGATAAAATTGCTGAAGCTGTGGTTTATGGCGTAGAAATTCCAGATACCAATGGCCGTGCAGGTATGGCTGCCATCACGCTCACCGATGGTGCCGAACTCAACGAACAAGATTGTAGTGAAATGGTTCTGCAATTTAAAAAATGCTTACCAGCTTATGCCGTGCCAGTATTTTTACGTGTACAGAAAAAAGTCGAAACCACAGGCACATTTAAATACCAAAAAAACAAGCTGAAAGAACAAGCTTTTGATCCTAAGCAAACTGATGAACGTTTATTGGTATTGCTGCCAAATGCAACTGCTTACTGTGATTTAACTCCTGAAATTTATGCCAATATTCAGGCATATAAATACCGTTTTTAAGCAAATAGCGCTCATTTTAGCGACAGATATCCGCTAAAATGAGCTACTTTGTTGTATTTATAATCAAACACAAGCAAGTTTATGAATTTTTACTTGCGCTTGAAGCAGATCTTGCTACAATACGCACCATCAAGCGAAATGGGTCGTTAGCTCAGTTGGTAGAGCAGTAGACTTTTAATCTATTGGTCCCGCGTTCGAGTCGCGGACGACCCACCATTTCCTTCGATACCACAAGATGGGTCGTTAGCTCAGTTGGTAGAGCAGTAGACTTTTAATCTATTGGTCCCGCGTTCGAGTCGCGGACGACCCACCATCTTTCTAAAATGCCAGTTTTAGATTACAATCTTGTGCATACCCCCTAAGGGTCGTTAGCTCAGTTGGTAGAGCAGTAGACTTTTAATCTATTGGTCCCGCGTTCGAGTCGCGGACGACCCACCATTCTTTCTTAGGGCTTCTTTCTTCCGGCAGTTGAAGAAAAAGAAACCTGCAGGTTCCGACCAAGACAAACCATCACCATTATTGGTTTTGATTCGCCATTCTCGAAATTTTGCTATAGCGATGTTGCGAAGTATCATTCTTGTCTTGCTAGATGAAGTATTTGACCTGAAAAATTTTAGATAACAAATATTCCCTAGTATTCAAAACTACGCGCTTCGTTTATCTTGCTAAAATTTTAAAATGCTCTTTTAAAATTTTCCCAGGGTTGTTAGCTCAGTTGGTAGAGCAGTAGACTCTTAATCTATTGGTCGTGGGTTCGAACCCCACACAACCCACCAATTCTGTTTTGTCTTAACTATATCGTATTAATAATTCAATTTTTTATAAGCTAGTTGCATTCGATTAGCCAAGATTTGCGAATTTCACGCCAACGCTCAAACGCAATTTATAATTTTATTTACTTCATTCGCAGTATTTAATTTGGGTCTTTCACCAAGGTATAGGCATGTTGCGGCTGAGGATAACCCTTGGAAAATAATTCCTGATTTCGGTCGACTTCACCTTGACGAATTTTGTCTAAATCCATGGTGATTTTATTTTCATTAATCACATGATAATAAAAATTCACGCCTTCTTTTCGATGAACCACCAGCTCGGTATGTGCTTCATTAACACTCCACGTATCCTTACGGTATTTCACATTAATGCCTGGCGTATTGGTTTTTTCAGCAAACACTTTACCAATTTGAATAATACTGCGGTGTACCGTGCCATCTGGCAATAAGTTAAGAATAAACTCCGCATCGCCTTCTGGGCATGGAATAAAACTGTCATCGCATTTTACTTTGGCATGAAAACGTCCAATAAAAATTTTGGCATGCTCAGGAACAGGAGCTGACTTTATGTCCTCGTCATTCGGCAATGTCGCCTGCCCTGCCACTTGGGTTAATTTTTTTCCATGATCTTGCTTCGCTTGAACTTCCGATGCGATAGCTGATGCTGAACTTTCACCCTTATCCGCTGCGGGTTGAGGCGTTGGACTACAACCACTAAAAGAGAGGCTGAACACTCCTGCAAACACTGAAAGATATGCAAATTTCATCAAAAAAGGTGAAGCCGATGTTTTCATATAATGTGCCAAGACCAATCATTCATTGGTTTTTTCAGTTCTTGCTGACTTAATATTGTAATCAAATAATCAACGCTGTATACATATATTTGCGATATATGTTAATCATATCTCATTGTTATCGTTGATATTTAATTAATACTCAAGCTATTTTAAAGGCAAACTAATCAAACCAATTCTTCAAATTACATAACTTTACTTAATTTTTTTTCTGCACCCTTTAAATCGCAAAGCTTGTCACCATTTCTATAATATGAATTTGGAAATATTCAAATTTATTCTTTTTTGAAGGAGACCTGAATGGCCAATGTTGGTTTATATCGCTCAAACCGCTCTAACATGATTGCTGGTGTGATGGGGGGTATTGCTGAACGTTTTGGTTGGAACGCAAATTTACTGCGTATTATTTTTATCTTTGTATCATGCTTAAGCGCAGCCTTTCCCGGTATTTTGGTGTACTTGGTTTTATGGTTAGTCATGCCTAAAGCACAAGATAACTTTTTCCGTACCAATGGCTATTCAGACCCTATTCGTACTGTGAATGATGACAGACGTTAAAATCCTTTGACCCAGTTTGGTCGCTACGGTTTCTCCCCCAAGATTCCGTAGCTTTTTTTTGCCTATATATTGGCAAAGCCATATTTAAGTCTGATGAATTTAAATTAAAGTTTAAGGCTTAAGATTTTGTTTGCTGATTTAGCTGTTGATATAAGGCGGCAATCATATCGGCACGGCTAATCATTCCCACCAACCGTTTTTGCTCAACGACTGGAATATAATTAAAAGATCTTTCCACAAAATACGGCACTAAATCTTGAATGGGTTGATCCGGCTGCACGGTCACCACTTTGGGATTCATAATTTGATAAACGTGATTTTCCCAACTGGCTTTGGGGTCTGCGGCACGTTTAAACCATTCCACTACATCATATAAAGCCAAATTTCCCACCAAGCGATCCAAATCACTCACCACAGGCAAACTCATCAAATTGACTTGTTTAAACTTTTCCAATGCTGACTGAATATCATCTTCTGCACGCAGGGTAATCACTTGCTGACTCATGATGTCACGACAATGAAACTGGCTTAGGCCACGACGACTGGCTAATTGCTGTGCTTCTAAAATAATTTTTTGTAAGTCATATTCACTAATATCAAGCAACTGACTTTGCTGTTCTAAGACTTGCTGAATATCCGCTGGCTGAATCGACACTTTTTGTGTCGGTGTTGGATCTGTCGTCCGAGTATTGACTTGTGCTTTTTGTGGATACTGCTTGCCTAGTAATCGGTTATAAATGATAGCAACCACCATCAAGAGGACCGAATTTAAAAGGACTGGATAAAAAAGAAAGGCATAGCCTAAATCATGGACTGCCTCTCCGCCCAATACCGCTGTAATCGCCACGGCTCCACTTGGTGGATGCAATGAGTCTGTGGTCATCATTAAGATAATCGCTAATGCAACCGCGATACTAAATGCTTCGGTTAAATTAGGAATAAACATCGCACACGTCACGCCAATCAAGGCCGCAAGACTATTACCGACTACCATATTCCACGGCTGTGCCAATGGGCTGGCAGGTACAGCAAAGAGCAGTACGGACGATGCGCCCATCGGGGCGATATACCACGCATTTAAGTCATCTAGCGCCAGCCAACTGATCAGTGAAGAAATACTCAGGCCCAGCAAAGCACCTACCCCACACAGGATGCGGTCTTTTAAAGGCAGAACTTTAAAGTTGGGTTTAAGCGTATTGAGCCAAGCTGATTTTGCGTGAAACACGAGATACCTTGTTTGTTGTTTTGCGAGATGTGGCAATTATAAAGCCATGCAAGCAATAAGATGTATTCAACTTACATCTTTATCTTATAAATTTTACTTTTGATTCTTTTGAATGATGTATACGCCGCTTACTTGCGTAGTTTTATCCCAAGAAATGAGCCTAAAATTCTCATTATATGTTACTGATAATTAAAATAAAAAATCTATCAGCGCTCACATCTGTACTCACTAAAACAAAGGAACATTTAGGCGGTCAGCTTATTCATCTTGATCAATTAAATCTTCACTGCCATAAATAATTTTCTGAGCTGTTTCATCATACACAATAGGAAACCATTCATAATAAGCCGAAGGGATTCGTTCAACTCGAATACGTCCAATCACATAATTATGCCCACCCAATAAATCAACAGTGAATCGAGCTGGACGAGCGATAACTAGCTGTGAATTATGATCAATGACGAGCTCAGTTTTGCCCTGTTCTACAGCGGTGGTAAACCGTCCGTGAATAGGTGAGTCAAAAGCCATTCCTCTTGTGACTTTTCGCGTCCCCTGCTGACCATTGACCTCAAGCAAAAGACCTTCGCTCATTTGATACTTTGAGCTGACCACTAACTGCTGTTTAATCAAATTCTTACATTCCGCGTTGCAAGAATTTGTAATAGTCGCAATTTTTGAAGCGTGAAGTGATGAATCTGAATACAAAGCTACAGGCGTCGTACTACAGGCAGATAGCACCATACTTATCACAATAAAAGACTTCTTAAACATTGTTATCGCTCATCATTCAATTTATTCATCCACTTTATGCCACAAGTAACTTCGTTTTTATTCTGTACAATAGGAAAATATAAAATTCTGCGCATCATTAAAACATCAAAGCTTGATTCAAGAATGATTAACCCTTTGCCACACACCCCCAAAATCCTTATAATTGAGCACAATTTTTATCTAATTTTAAGTGGATGACCATGAGTCGCGCCATATCGCATATTGATACCTTCCAAGGCTTAATTCTTGCCTTACAAAACTACTGGGCTGAACAAGGTTGTGTAGTGTTACAACCTTACGATATGGAAATGGGTGCAGGTACTTTCCACACTGCAACTTTCCTACGTGCTTTAGGCCCTGAAACTTGGAACGCGGCTTATGTTCAGCCTTCTCGTCGTCCTAAAGATGGCCGTTATGGTGAGAACCCAAACCGCCTACAACACTACTACCAGTTCCAAGTCGTGTTGAAGCCAAACCCAGACAACATCCAACAGTTGTACTTAGATTCATTAAAAGCCATTGGTATTGATACCCTTGTTCACGACATTCGTTTCGTGGAAGACAACTGGGAATCTCCAACACTTGGCGCATGGGGCTTAGGTTGGGAAGTTTGGTTAAACGGTATGGAAGTGACTCAGTTCACTTACTTCCAACAAGTCGGTGGTGTTGAATGCTACCCTGTAACTGGCGAAATCACTTACGGTCTAGAACGTCTAGCGATGTACCTCCAAGGTGTAGACTCAGTTTACGACTTGGTTTGGACTAAAGGTCAGTTTGGTACAGTGACTTATGGCGACGTGTTCCACCAAAACGAAGTTGAACAATCAACCTATAACTTTGAATATGCCAACGTTGAAAAAATGTTTGAGCTATTTGACTTCTATGAAGCTGAAGCAACTCGCTTGATGGAAGCGGAACTTCCACTTCCTGCATACGAACAAGTGATTAAAGCATCTCATAGCTTTAACTTGCTTGATGCACGTGGCGCAATTTCAGTAACTGAACGTCAACGTTACATTTTACGTGTACGTACATTGGCTCGTGCGATTGCCCAAAGTTATGTCGCTGCGCGTGCGAAGCTTGGCTTCCCGATGGCAGAACCTGCTTTACGTGACGAAGTATTAGCTCAGTTAAAAGCACAAGTTGAAGCTGAAGCAAAAGTAGAATCTAAGGAGAGCAAATAATGTCTAAACATACCGTATTGTTCGAATTAGGCTGCGAAGAACTTCCACCAAAAAGCTTAAAAAAATTACGTGATGCACTTCATGCAGAAACGGTAAAAGGTTTAAAAGACGCAGGTCTTGCATTTGATGCGATTGAAGCTTATGCAGCACCACGTCGCCTTGCATTGAAAATTGTCAATGTAGACGGTGCACAAGCAGACACACAAAAACGTTTTGATGGCCCTGCTAAACAAGCAGCGTTTGATGCCGAAGGCAAACCGACTAAAGCTTTAGAAGGCTTTATGCGCGGTCAAGGCATTACGGTTGATCAAGTTTCAACTTTCCAAGCAGGTAAAGTTGAAAAAGTGTGCTACTTAAAAGATGTAAAAGGTCAAAGCCTTGATGTTTTACTTCCTCAAATTTTACAAGCTGCTTTAGATAACCTACCAATTGCAAAACGCATGCGTTCTGCGGCAAGCCGTACTGAGTTTGTACGTCCTGTAAAATGGGTTGTGTTGTTGAAAGACAGTGATGTAATTGAAGCAACCATTCAGGATCACCAAGCAGGTAACGTGACTTATGGTCACCGTTTCCATGCTCCTGAAGCAATTACACTTACAAATGCCGATGCTTATCTTGATGCCCTTCGTACTGCAAAAGTGATTGCAAACTTTGAAGAGCGCCAAGCGATCATCGACCAACAAGTGAAAGCTTTGGCGGATGAAGTGAATGCCATTGCGATTGTCCCTGCGGACTTACGTGACGAAGTAACAGCATTGGTTGAATGGCCAGTTGCGCTTCGTGCAAGCTTTGAAGAACGCTTCCTTGCTGTTCCTCAAGAAGCACTCATCACGACGATGCAGGACAACCAAAAGTACTTCTGTTTAGTGAATAGCGACAATAAACTTCAACCGTACTTCATTACTGTGTCAAATATTGAGTCGAAAGATCCGACTCAAATTATTGAAGGTAACGAAAAAGTCGTTCGTCCACGTTTGTCAGATGCTGAATTCTTCTTCTTACAAGACCAAAAGCAACCGCTTGCAGCTCGTAAAGAGAAACTTGCAAACATGGTGTTCCAAGCAGAACTTGGCACCCTTTGGAACAAGTCTGAACGTATTGCTAAATTGGCTGTGGCTTTGTCGGCTATCACAGGTGCGAACCCTGCAGATGCTGAAAAAGCTGCGCTCCTTGCAAAATGCGACTTAACCTCTGAGTTGGTGGGTGAATTCCCAGAGCTTCAAGGTATTGCGGGTACTTACTACGCACGTATTGAAGGCGAAAATGATGAAGTTGCTGAATCTTTAGGTGAACAATACTTACCTAAATTTGCAGGTGACGTTTTACCAAAAACTAAGACCGGTACAACGCTTGCGCTTGCTGACCGTCTAGATACATTGACAGGTATTTTTGGTATTGGTCAGGCACCGACAGGTTCTAAAGACCCGTTTGCACTACGTCGTTCTGCGATTGGTATTTTGCGTCTTGTGACTGAAAATGATTTAGACGTTTCGATTGAAGATCTAATCAAACTTGCACTTGCTGCCTATGGCGATGTATTGAAAGATCACGATAAGACTTTAGCAGATGCTGTTGCATTCCTTGAAGGTCGTTACCGTGCGAAATACGAAGACCAAGGCGTGGCTGTAGATGTGATTCAAGCGGTTCAAGCACTTTCTCCAAAATCGCCACTTGATTTTGATAAACGTGTAAATGCGGTAAATCATTTCCGTGACTTACCTGAAGCTGCTGCACTTGCTGCTGCAAACAAACGTGTCGCAAACATTCTTGCAAAAGAAGCTGCACCTGAAGGAAGCGTTGTTGAAGCCAACTTGGTTGAAGATGCTGAAAAAGCATTGTTCGCTGAACTTGCGAAAATCACACCTGTGGTTGAGCCGTTATTTGCTGCGAAGGACTACACTGCTGCCCTTTCTGCGCTTGCTGCACTTCGTGCGCCAGTCGATGCATTCTTTGACGGTGTAATGGTAATGGCCGATGATGCTGACCTGAAAGCAAACCGTTTACGTATGCTTGCACAGCTTCGTGACTTGTTCACGAAAGTGGCTGATATTTCAGTGTTACAGCACTAAGTTTAAGTATTCATTAAAAACCCGCTTTAGAGCGGGTTTTTTTATGCCATTTGAAATCTAGGTAGAATCCTGTTAGAAATAGCGGGATTTTTTGATAAGAACAATATATGAAAAGTATTACAGTCAATCATCCTTACCGCCCAGATCTCTATCTTTTTATCTTACATGCAGTCCTGATGGCATGCAGCTTTTACCTTTGGAAGGTTTATCCATATATTCAAAACAAGCCAGATATGGGGGCTTTATTCTTTTTGATTATTTCTGTTTTGGGTGGATTTATTGGAATCATCATCGTTGCGGTGACTTTGCCCAGATTAGACCGCACTGTGCGTTACTTAACGCTTTCAAAATTTGTTTTAAGTTTGGTGTATTGGTTGTCGAGCACAACCATTTTCGTTTTATTTGGCAGTACTAAATTTATATTCAATAACCCCCTTGTGCTATTTGTCTTTGTTTTTCTATTTTTTAGCAGTCTGTATTTTTCAATAATTCGTGTTGCTGATATGCGTAAGAAAGACTGGCTCATTATCGGTGGAGTATTGGGGGGACTGATGCTGTTGTTCTTTTTGCCAAAACTTTAATCGCTAAATAAACCAGCTAAGGCTTCATTGTATATTTAGGATAACGTGCTGATACTCAATGAGACCGTTTGAAATATTAGTTAAATCACCAAGCGAAATCACTTCTTAATACATCAATGTGAAAAAGATCTGCTGTTGCACACAATATCTCGTTTTAAATAAAGATGAATAAAACTTGAGCAAATAAATCTCGGCATGCTAAAAATAACTCAACCTGAATAAAATGAAATACCGATGATGAATAAAAAATTACTTAGCTTTGGACTATTGATTCTATCTTTTTCTTCTGCAAATGCTGGAACGGAAATGACTCATTCCCAAATCAGCATTTCTTCACCCGATACCGTTGCAAGTTATGATTGCGCAGGACGCTCAGTGAATATTCCTGCTCCAGATAGCCGTATTACTCTAAAAGGCAGTTGCCCGATGATTACTGTTGCAGGTCCAAATACAACGGTCTATGTAGAATCAGTCAATAAAATCAATATTTATGGACCAAATTCGAAAGTGTATTATCAAAAAAGCACCCATCCATCACGCCAAGTCAGCATCAATGCCGTTGGTCCAGGAAGTGCAGCCTATAAACGTTAAATATTAAGTGAATGAAGTTGAATTTAGGCTTAAGACTTAAATCTATAGCCAATAATTCACCAATTCCCTATACTCAATCCAACAACACTCAACAAGAATGAAACTTATGAAATTGAAAGCATTCCTTTTGACTGGTCTTGCGGGTCTAACACTTTCTGCATGTACATCTGCACCAACGATTCCACAACTTGAAACAGGTGTATTACAAGAAGTTCAAAACATTGATGTCTACCCAGATACCACAGATAACAAAGCAAAACTGACTAAATTTGTAGATAAATGCGTGATTGAATTTACAGGCAATTTAGAAGAAGCAAAATCGGTTGAACAATGGTCATTTAAAGGCTTAACCCTAATTTCAGGTGGTACAGCAACCTTTGCTAAAGATGGTACAAGTTCAGCGCACAATTTTGATTTAAATGCAGCGGATGTACAGAAAAACTTCCTTGCATTACGCGGTCATTTTGCAAAAGATGCGCTTACACAATGTGAATAAATAATAAAAACCATATCTCCAAAATGGAGGTATGGTTTCATTTTTCCTTGAATCTTGCACAATAATTCGTTCAAACCCATAATTTTTAATCATGAAAATCGTAACTGGCACCACACCACAGCAACGCGCAAAACACATATAAGCCACTGTATTTTCATAAAATTACAATAATGCATTAACTTAACCAAGTTTCCACACTTCAAACTTCCGCGTATCTGAGCTGTTATTGCATTGTGTGACTTATCGCACAAAACCACTTTTTGCTTTTTTTTACTCTTAAGATGTCCTCTGCTCCAAAAGCGCAAATGCTGAGTGCAACAGCAGCGTTCAATAAAAGAGGACAAATGCAAAGATGAAACCTTTATTTAAAACAACACTGATCACCGCAGCATTATTCGCAACCACCCCACTATTTGCGAACACCGCAGTAGAAGCCAATGCGAAAGTTGAAACACAGCAACCGTCTGTACTGCAAAATCTAAAACAAGACATTAATCAGTCTGCACATAAAGCAGGTGATAAAATTGAAAAAGGTGTCGATAAGACCAAAACATTCACTCAAGAAAAATGGCAAGACACCAAAGAATTTAGTACAGACAAAAAGCAAGATGCAAAAAATAAATGGGCTGAACTAAAACAGTCTAAAGATGAAAAGTCAGATGCAGCGAAAGCCAAGATCGATGCCAAAGCTGAGCAAAACAAAGCTAAGCTTGATGAGCGTAAAGCACAGCTCGATGAAAAAGCTGCAAAAGACAAAGCAAAACTCGATGAACGTAAAAGCAATGTCGACAACAAAGTTGATCAAACCAAGAGTTATTTAGGTGAAAAAGCTCAGGAAGGTCGCCAATTTGCCAGTGAAAAATGGCAACAAACCAAAGCGAATTTCCAAAAAGGTCAAGAAGCCAATGTGAGTGGCAGTAGCAATGTACAGTTGCAAACGCCTATCGCACAAGCTGAAGTCCATAGCTCACATGAAGCCAGCTTAGGCGCTAACAAATAAATAAACTGGCTTTCATACCCTCTCCTCCAGAGAGTTGGCTCACCCTTCAGTGGGCCTTTTTTTACCTTAAGCAAAATACAAACGTGTACAAAGCTGTCATTTGCTGTATTGATTTTGCTACGGCAAGTTTTTTTCGCTGCAATTTTTCCTATAATGCGTTAAAACCGTTCATCAGATAGAAAATCTATAAAATTCAGAGGTGAAGCTGTGAAAATTTCATTAAAAGCAACGTTATGCCTAAGCTTAATATTCACGACACCCATGCTTTGGGCACAAGAAAACACAGCAGCGCAAAGTACTGAGCAACAAGCGAAAAAACCTGTGAGCCCTTATGGCGATAATCCAAATTTATTGCATGTGTGGGCCTATAAAGCCCAAGAAGGCGTGGTCGGTGCTGCTAAAAATATTGGTGAAATGACTGAACGCGGGATTTCTAAAATTAAGCCTTCGGTTGACCAAGCTTGGGACAATACGAAAACTGCTACTCAAAATACAGTACAACAGGTTGATCAGGGCGCACAGCAAGCCACCCAAAACGTCAATGAAAAATTGAAACAAACCCGTGAAAATATTACAGGTAAAACTAGCCAATCTGCGCCCATTAGCCAACAGTCGTTGAGTGAACCATCTTCAGGCAATACAATCAATACGGCTCCGAGCAACAATGCAGGGCAAAATAACAATCAATATCCTCAAAGTAGCTATCCTTCGAGTTCGACGTCTACAACCTATCCTGTGACTGATTTATAATTTAACACTACATTTAAAAGCTCAACTTTGGTTGGGCTTTTTTAAAGCCCAAATACAATCGTTTTGGTATTTAGCAATCTGCCTATAAAAACAATGATGTAATGAGAAAAAAATGCGAATTTTATTTGGTATCTTGCTTGGCATTCTGCTCTGCGTTGGCTCAGTGATTGGCTTACAACGTTTTCCACAATTGTTGAAAAGTTATCCACAGTTGCAGACTATTTTTCCCCAATTGTACGATTCATACCAATATAACCATGATGCCGAAGGTAAATTATTACAAACCTTAGAGATGCTAGATGACGAAGAATACAAATCGACTGAAGGCAATGAAGCGACGCTGTATCAACTTGATGGTCAATGCAAAATTAATCTTTATCTTTTTGGAGAATCCAATCAATCCCTAACAAGTTATTATTTTCACAATGATCAGATTTTACGTGCCTATGAGACAAATTTGATCTATCCAAATGGTGGCTTTAATCCTGTACCCAATACCAAAGAGCCTTTTAAACTCGAAAAAAGTTATTTACGAATCATGATGCCAAACAGTATCAAGACTGAACTTGAATTTGAGCGGATCAAAAATCATTTCAATGCTAAATTTTTGAAAAAATGCTGAAATTTAACTATTAAATTAAGCATTAAGCATTAAGCATTAAGCATTAAGCATTAAGCATTAAGCATTAAGCATTAAGCATTAGGCTTGAGATATCGCCTACGCACAAACGATGCAGTACAGATTTGAATAAGCATCAACAGGCAAAATGGATAGTCAACCCAGACTGATAAACTATCAATATGCGCAACCTCTCCAAAGACGGAAAAATAGACCTGTCCCACAATAATAGGCGCCAAGACGAAATGCGCAATAAAAAATACCGAAACCAGCACAACTTGTAAGGTCGGCATAAATTTATGAACTTCAAAATCGGGGTTCTGGAATAAATAATTTTCACTGATATTTAGTACATAACTGTACCATGCCCAAGAGATGCATGCGGTAAAGAGAATCAGCATGCAAAATAATCTTAAACTTTTTTTATTGGCAAGATCGACCTGCATAGACATCCCTATTTATATAGAGCTTTGTTCAAAAATAAGGTTCCTTAAACTCGTTTTAATTCACCTGCCGAATGACCATCCCCGCTTTAAAGGCCTCTACATTTTCAACCATTTGCTGCACGATACGTTGTCTTGCATCGACGCTGCCCCATGCACTATGTGGAGTAATAATTAAATTTGGAATACTTAGGTCAAGCAGCACATTGCCCTGCTTTGGTGGCTCAACCGTCAAGACATCGGTTGCTGCGCCTGCGATCGTTCCTGATTTTAATGCCTCGGCTAATGCCGATTCATTGACAACACCACCTCGTGCGCAATTGATCACAAAGGCCGATGCTTTCATTTGAGCCAAGCTTTCATGATTGAGTAAATCACGAGTTTCATCAGTTAAAGGGCAATGCAAACTCAGAAAATCGACCTGCGCTAGCATCTCAGAAAAGGCCACTCGCTCAGCCACCATAGGTCGATTCGGTAGCGCGCCAATCATAATTTTCATGCCAAACGCTTTAGCCAAATGGGCCACGGCTTGCCCCAATTCGCCATAGCCGACAATCCCCAAAGTCTTACCAGCCAACTCAATAATTGGAAAATCCAGTAAGCAGAACTGATCCGCTTTTTGCCAATTTCTCTGTTGAACCGCCCGATCATACTGTCGAAATGATGTCGCCAAGTTCAACATTAACATCAAGGTATGCTGTGCAACCGCAGCGGTGCCATAAGCTTGGCAATTACACACCACGATGCCTTGTTGCTGTGCGTGTACAAGGTCAACGTTATTGGTGCCAGTAGCAGAAATCAAGATCAGTTTTAATTGCGGATTGAGCTGCATGTGCTCAGCATTGATGTGTACTTTATTGCTGATAATCACATCAGCCCCTTGTATACGCTGAGCAACCTCTGCAGCCGTTGTTGCGGGATAGAGCGTCAAGTCATCAAACTGTGCTTCTAGTCCGCTAAAATCTAAGTCCTGTTTATCTAGAGACTGATAATCTAGAAATACCGCTTTCATGGCTGCTTCCCTTCTGGCCGATTATAAAGATTTGATTGTGGATGATTAAAACCTGTGATGCACCAAAGTGCAATCGAACAGCATATAAAAAAACCCGCTATTTCGCGGGTTTATCGAGATGATGTTGCAATGAATTTCGAATTTTGAGTATGACATAAATGGTCAGTATCGTAAGTAACAACATACTACTGCTAAAAATCAGTATGCTTGAACTAACCCCCTGTGCATAGGCTGAACCCATGGTCAGCACTAAGATGAATAATACAGCAAGCATCTGTGTTGAATGCATACTGATACCCCTCATATTCCTTATGATGTTTTGGGCAGTATGATTGTTTTTTATACTGCCTTTCTCTCATCATAATCTCTTCCTACAAATTAGCAAGCTTTGGATTTTCAACCCAATGTCGAGCTTAAATTTGTTCGGGTTGCACCACAAACTGGCAAGATGCATCGGCATTTTCCACAAAGAAGACTTGACCAAATTCATCGCTACTCAAACGCAGTTCTTTATAGTTCAGTGTGTAATAGCCCACATATTTCTGCATTAAAATCGGATGCATACCTGCCGCCAGTTCATCTTGAGCTAAGACCAATTTCATTACCTGACGGTCATTCATCACCACCATGTAACGCTCATCTTGGACTTGGACGTAAACTAGACCTGTGCCCTTCGGCTGCAAAGGAATCAAAAACTTATGGTTCAGCGCAATCACACCGGCTGCATAGCTTTCAATTTTTTGGCTAATCACATTAAACACTAAACCATGTTCAAACTGGTCGAGTAGCAGGCTACGATTTTCCTGTGGTAAAAAGGTCGTGATTCCTAACTTTTGTAGATCTTGCTCACTGACTTGTTTGTTATTAAACAATACCCGTAATAAGGTTTGTTTTTGTTTGGCATCAAAAAATTGTGGATCAAGCTGAAACGAATTGCTTTTTAAAATTTCACCCAAGGCATCTCGATGACGTGTCAGTAAATTTTCGATGACTTTTCGATAGTAGAATTTACTGTTTTTCTTAACCCGACGCATTTTTTGATAAAAATACGGCGCATCAAAAGGATGTCTCAAGAAATCATTTAACAGTTCTGAACTCGCCAATACCGCAATGGCATCATGCCCTGTAAACGGCAGATGCAACACATGCACATGCGGAATTAAAGCCTGTAGTTTTTCAAAGTGCGCGCGATCTTCTGGACAATAAGGATCATACACCACGATATATTCGCGTGTAGTCGAGACGTCTTCAGCAAGTACCCGCATATTGGCATGCAGATTAGGTTGAAAGAACATGCCATAGCGTGTATCGACAATGTCTTCAGGGTCTATGGAGTACTGCGGCACCATGCTCACTACGCGCTGGAATCCAAATAAATTGGCATACTTAATGGCTGCATAGCCGCCCATGGAACCACCATAAGCAATACGCAGCTCAAATTGCTCGAGGATCGGCTTGATGGCTTGATACATCGGTTGCATTGATGATGCTGGAAACCACGATTTTTGTTTCGGCATCACACCGATCACATTAAAATCATATTTTTGCAAAGACTTCTCAGCATTAATGCTCAAGCCCTTGGCGCGGGTAATCAAATCACCGAAGGAGAAAATAAGCTCACGAGAACTGCCAGGCTGAAAAATGACACGAATTTGATCATCTTCAAAAATGATGTGCTTTTCCATTGTACTTTGCTCCAGTCCTTGTTGCGTCACGCTTTTCCTTCCTTGTTGCATTCAAAGTTTATCTTGTTCCGAATATGCTATTTTATAGAGGCCATACAGATTAAAAAGTGCAGAATATGACACATTCAATACATCCTGCCGCACAACAAGGCTTTAGCTCTGCAGCTGAACTCTATCAACAAGCCCGTCCTGACTACCCGATTGAAATCAGTGCGTGGCTACAACAACATTTAGCTTTAGCCCCTCAATCCCATCTGGTGGACTTAGGCGCAGGTACAGGCAAATTTCTCGAGTATATTCGCCCACTCAGTGAAAATATCACCGCGATCGAACCTGTGCATGAAATGCTGCAACAATTGCAGAAAAAACATCCGCATATTGCAACTTTAGCCGCCCAAAGTGATCAGATTCCACTGCATGATCATTCTGTAGCAGCGGTATTTTGTGCCCAATCATTTCATTGGTTTGCCACCCCCGAAACCCTCAATGAAATCAGTCGTATCTTAGTTCCCAATGGTGATCTTGTTTTGATTTGGAACCAGCGTGATATTCAAGTCAATTGGGTCAAACAACTCGCTGATGTCTTGAGTGAACTCGAAGGTGACACACCACGTTATCATAGTGGGCAATGGCAAAAAGTGTTTGAACAGCAGCAAACATTTAAATTAATTGCCGAAACGACCTTTCAACAATTGCATCATGGTACAGTGGAACACGTGGTTTCCAAACGATTATTGTCCACCAGTTTTATTGCAGCGTTAAGCACGGATGAACAACAAAAACTGAAACAACAATTTGAAAATATCGTGGCTGAATCAACCCAAAAGACTGCACAGGATTTCATTGATTTCCCCTATATCACGCATGTCTATATCTTTAGAAAAACACATTAGGACACGATTATGCTCTTGCCAATCTCTTTAAAAAAACTCAGTGTCATCTTCCTCATGGGTACAGTCTTAGGACTCACTGCATGTGAAAAATCATCAAAAACGGTGGAACAAAATAGTGAAATCAGTTCCGACGATCAAATCATGAAAGAGCTAAATAGTGATCCTATTAAAAACTTTGCCAAGACCCCAGATGATCTACACGACTTAACGCTACTGACGCAATATGACGAGAGCTTTAGTCAAATTAGCGATGAGATGGAAGATGAGCTGATGAAACTGCGTGAGGAAGGCAAACTCACTGATGAATTTGCTACACAGCGTAAGCGTGACAACATCCAGTCAGCACTGAATATGCTCAAAGAACTCGAAATGAAAACTGAGCAAGGCCGTTACATTCAAGGCTTGATGTATCAGTACTGGGACAATCAATCACAAATTTATCGTGAGAAAAATCAAACAGCCGATGGTGAGTTAAAAAATCCTAGTGATAGTGTCAAAGGTCTCGGTCAGTTTATTCATGCACAAGAACAATTAGGTCATTGGCAGGAACAATATCCCGAGCTTAAACATCCTGCTCAAGCTCAATAAATTAAAAGTCGAAAAATGACTTAAACAAAAAGGGTTCCACGTGAACCCTTTTTTATTTAGAAATACAACGCAAAAAAATTAAGGATGCTCTGCATATTGCGGTAAATCATCATGAATGCTTTCCCATTCTGCTTTCGAGCTGACAAATATATGGCAGACTGGTACTTGCTGTATGGGTGTATCCAGTGTTCCTATACGTAAGCGATAGTAATCCGGGGTATCGGTTTTAATACTCATAATTGGTGAACCACATTCCCCACAAAAACAACGCTGTGTGGTTGGTGAAGATTTAAACTTTTTCAATACCTGTTCACCCGACACAATTTTGAAATCTGCTTTGGCTATTGGAGCATTGGTCGCAAATGCCGTGCCATTGGCTTTTCTGCACCGAGAACAATGACATTGCACGATCTCACCAATCGGACCATTGATCTCATAACAAACCGCTCCACACAAGCAGCTTCCGGTATATTGTTCTTGTACGCGCATAGTGGTCTTTCTTAGAAGAATTTCATCTCAAAATATCACAACTCCTCAGCAAGATTGTGACAATTTGAAGCGCTTAGCTCTGCAAAGAAACCAGATAGTTTTGAACCCCTTCACCCGCTGCTCGACCGGTTGCAAGGCATGCTGTTAGCAAATAGCCTCCTGTAGGCGCATCCCAATCCAACATTTCTCCGCAGACAAATACTGCAGGATTGCTCTTCAATTGTAAGCCATCATTTAGGACTGAACGCTTCACACCGCCCGCGCAGCTAATCGCCTCATCTATCGGGCGAAATCCATCAAGTTGAATATCTAAGTGTTTAATTTTCGCAGCAAGTAAGGCAGGTTCATGCCACAAAGATTTATCCACCAGTTCACGGACCAGTGCAGCTTTCGCCACATCTAAACCGGCTTTACGCCAAACATTGGTTAAAGATTGCTTTTTCGAAGGCTGTAGTTTCTTTGCCAATTGCTCAACACTTTGATCTGGCAATAAGTCCAAAGTCAGCTGCATGGGCTGAGCAGATTTCACCTGTTGACGCAGTGCTCGACCTTGTTTGTAGATCAATCCACTTTCCAGTCCATAGTGTGAAATGATGATATCGCCTTGGGTCGGCTCGGCTTGCTCGACCCATGCATTGACTCGCTTTAAAGGCTGTCCAAACACAGGCTGCATGAACTTCGACCAAACGCGTTCCACGCCTGCATTACTGGCCTGAAAAGCTTCAATGCTCTCAGGCTGTAGCCATTTTTGCCATGCGCCATCACTGCCTAAACGTGACCAAGACACAGCCCCACACGCCATAATAATCGCATCAAAGCCAAGCGCTTGATTTGATCCATCAACAAGGTTTTGAATTGTCAGCTGATTGGACTGTAAGTCCAAAACTTGATGTCGATAATAAAACTGTACCCCGTCTAGACTAAGACGTTTTAACCATGAACGCAGTAAAGGCGCAGCTTTCATTTCAATAGGAAAGACCCGACCCGATGAACCAATATAGGTTTCAATGCCCAACCCCTTCATCCATTGTTGAATCCATGCTGCATCCCACTGCTTAACCCATGGACTCAGCCATTCCACTTGATCATAGCGCTGCACAAATTGTTCAACGGGTTCTGCATGCGAAATATTCAGCCCCGTCTTGCCCGCCATTAAAAATTTACGGGCTGCCGATGGTTTTTGCTCATAAACATGAATGTCATAGTCAAATTGGCTAAGCACTTCCGCAGCCATCAATCCCGCAGGCCCTGCCCCAATGATTGCAATACGCTGAGTCATGCCCAATTATTCCGCAGATGCTTCGGTGGGTTGCTTACCTTGTAGCGGCTGAAAATCATCAAAACGTGTGGTGTAATCTACAGGCTTGGTAATGATTAGCTGCTGACAGAGTTCACCGCGTTCTAGATATTTAATTTCAAAATGCGTGCGTGCTGAAGTCTCTGCAATGCGTTCTTTGACAAAAGGTAGCTTCCAAACATCGATTAACTGCTGCTGTGCTTCCTCAATATATTCAGGAATATTACTCGCCAAGGTAATCTGACCACCCGGCTGCAAACGCGACAATAGAAATTCAAAAAATGGCATATTTAACCAGCGCTGTGCAGGATTATGCGGTTCAGGGTTTGGATACAAAATAAAGAATTGCTGTACTTGCGCAGGATGTAAGGCATGTACTACCCAAGGTAATGCATCAGCATGAATTGGAGTTAAATTGCTTTGCCCTTCAAGTTGATGCTGCTTTTGCATTGCCACAAATTTTTCACGTGTCCGCTCAACAGCAATCAATTGAAATTCAGGGTGATTGGCTGAAAATAATAATGCATGTTTACCTTTACCAGCCCCAATTTCCACACAAATCGGTGTGGAATCAATCGGCTGAAAATCACGGGGAGCTCGCATACGCTGCGCTTGAAATTGACGAATAGGCATAAACAGATCAAACTAAACAGAACGGCATAAGTCTAACAACTGCGACTGTATTTGCCTAATTGAATCATCCGTTTTTGCTGGAGTTAAGCATGCCCACCACCATGAATTGTCCACGCTGCGGCGCATTGACGACTTGGGAAAATAATGAATATCGCCCGTTTTGCTCAGATCGTTGTAAATTGATTGATCTCGGTGCATGGGCCAATGATGAATATCGTCTGCCGACACAAGATGCACCTCAGGCTGATGGTGGCCGTGAAGAAGATCAATTCTAAGGACTCAAGTTCATAAACCTGTTATTTAGGTAAATAAAAAAGGAATCCGTGTGGATTCCTTTTTTTTATTGGCTTTCTCAATCTTGTTGCTTAACCCGCTTTACCAGCAACGAAAGGGTTATGTTGTTTTTCATAACCAATGGTACTCATTGGACCGTGCCCTGAAATAAACTGGGTGTCATCCGGCAAGCTAAAACATTCACGCTGAATGGAGTCGAGTAATTGTTGATGGTTACCGCGTGGAAAATCTGTCCGGCCGATAGAACCTTTAAATAAAACATCACCCGTCCATAACACACCATATTTAGCGTTATAGAACATAACGTGGCCTGGTGTATGCCCCGGTGCAAAACGTACTTCAAACTCTTCTTCACCCAGTTTCAGTGTTTCGCCGCCTTCTAACCATTGGGTCACATGGACATTTTCAGGAATCGGAAAGCCATATTTGGCTGATACGTCTTGAATCATGTCGAGCCAAAATGCATCTTCTTTATGCGGGCCAATCACTGGAACATTCCATGCTTGGGTTAATGCGCCAACCGCACCTGCATGGTCTAAATGGCCATGTGTCAACCACAAGGCTTTGACCGTTAAACCGAGCGCTTCAACTTCAGCTTTTAATTTTTCCGGCTCTCCCCCTGCATCAATCAAGACCGCTTCTTTCGACTCAGAGTCCCAAACAATGGAACAGTTTTGTTGAAATGCCGTGACGGGAACGATTTTAACTTGCAACATAGGGCGAAAACCTCAAGGCGATGAATGGGCTAATGTTTGCTTTAAGGCATCAAGATTAGCTTGAAGTAATAAATTGAGCAATGCGACATGATCATCCCGCGCGTTTAATGCGGGAATATAGCCATATTCACCACCGCCTGCAGCTTGGAAAGTTTCAGCATTTTGCAGCGCCAACTCTTCTAGCGTTTCCAAACAATCCGCTGAAAATGCAGGGCTCATAACCTGTACCGATTTCACGCCTTGTTTGCCCCACGCTTCCAAAGTGGCATCGGTATAAGGTTTCACCCATTCTTGCTTACCAAAGCGCGATTGGAAACTGATTTCATATTGATCTTCATTTAAACCGAGCGCTTTTGCGACCAAGTGCCCTGTTACACGGCAACGGTCAGCATAGGGATCACCCTTGTCGGCATAAGGCTGTGGAATGCCATGAAAAGACATCAGTAACTTATCCGCGACCCCATGCTCCGCTTGATAATCACGCACACTTTGCGCTAATGCTTGAATAAATAGCGGGTGCTGATAGTAGTCACGAATAATGCTCAGACCAGGTAAATTACGCTGCTGTGGAATCCATTTAGCAATCGCATCATATAAAGGTGCCGTAGATGTTGCTGAATACTGTGGAAACAACGGAAATAATAGAATGTGGTCTTGAGGCTGCTCAGCCAATTGCGCTAAAGCGGCAGAAATCCCCGGATTACCATAAGTCATGGCCGGAATCACATTCAGTTCAAATTCTGGATATTTTGCTGTGAGATGCTGTTTTACTGCGGCGACTTGCTCAAATAAAATTTCACGCATGGGCGAATCATTACCCCAAACCATGTCATAAGCATGTGCAACACGTTTAGGGCGAAATGGCAAAATAAACAAACGTAGAATGATTTGCCATATCGGTTTCGGGATTTCAATCACCCGCTGATCTGACAAAAACTGTTGCAGAAAACGACGCACTGCGGGCACAGTTGGCGCATCAGGCGTACCTAGATTCGCCAGAATAATGGTGACTTTAGCTTTCTCGACAGGCAACATTACGCTTTTTCCATCAATTTGAATGACGCTAATGTAGCAGCTTTTAATCCATTTAATAAAATAGATTAATATGCAGATTTAAATTGAAAAACTCGATCATTATCAAGCAAATTACTTTCTAGTAATTTTTGACCTTTACTGGTCACTTGCCACAACATCCGCTGACGATCATCTCGGCCATTGGGCACAATCCAGTCATTCTGCCGCATCTGGCTTTTAATGCTGTGTAAAGCACGAATATTCACTTGTGCCCGCGCAACCGCATGAGCACGTGGCATCTCAATACGTGCATCATCCAAACCTGTTTCATTCAAAAACTCATTCATTCGTTTAGAGAAGAATTCTTCAGGGGTTGGATTAACAAAGGTTGCGCCTAAAATCGACAAGAGCTGCGCCCACGTCATTTTCTTCTGTACTTTTAATTCTTTGAAATTACCATCTTGATAAGCGTGCATGCGGTATTCAAATGAAAATAGTTCATGCATCGACACTTTTGGTAAAGATAGGAATGGATCAACTTCGCGTTTTCCAGACTCTGTTTCGAGTTGAACTAACTGGGCTTTTAAACGATCAATTTCATCATGTAAAGCTTGAGTATTCTGTGGTCGCACCCAACCTGTAACAGGATAGCGTTCTAGCATTTGTGGCATGTTCAATCGAACTGCCATTTCTAAATCACGCAAACTACGATAGGTAAAAACTTGATCAACTTCATTTTGTAATAGTTTTCTAAATTCTTTAAATTTTTCACGAAGTTCAGGTTTAGCATCATGTAACGCATCATCACGTGAATCTGGATCGTCATGCATAAACACAATGACAGGTTTTTGCTTGGTCACCGCATAGATGTATTCAAGGTGCATATAGCCCACACCAGACACAGACTGCTCACCGTATTGACTACCCAATAAAATCATCACATAGTCACAATCGTCAATTTGACGACGTGCAAAAGCAGTGCTCAATGGTGTACGTTGTTCTAGCCCCCATGAGAAAAACCCCATTCCTACAAGCGTCTGAGCCAAAATGATCCGTTCTGGCTGCATTTCGCTACCAGATGTGGAAATGAATACTTGATAACGCTTATCGAGCATTAGTGATCCTCTCCCGCTGCATAACGCACTCAGCATCGAATTGATCTTAGCTGGAAAATGCGACATGACTACCCCAATAAAAAACTAATTTTTTCATTTAACGTTGTCCAAAATGACTGATTTAGTCTTCTGAACTTATAAGTCCGATGTCGGCAATGTTCCAAGAAATATCATCTTGAATCAGGCGCGCCACAACCGGTTTTAAATTTTCCGCATTATTGCCACTGACATAGCACTCTATACGCAAACAATTTTCTCTTTTCTGATCAAATAATAACTCATTTTTAATCAAAATTCGGGCTGTTTGTCGTGCAACTGCAAAACCTGAGTCAATTAATGTCAGCTTCTGACCAAAAATATACTGAATTGCCGATTTTAGGAAGGGGTAATGTGTACATCCAAGCACTAAAAAATCTGCACCTTGATTTACAACTGGCTGTAAAACATCAGTTAATGTGTTAAGACAAGCCTCACTCATCTGCGCACCTGCTTCTACAAAGGGTACTAATTCCAAACTGGTAACAGTCAGAACATTGACCCCTGCCGGCTCAGCAAAACGATGCATCACATCTTTAATCAACTTTCCACGAAATGTCGCAGGTGTTGCAAGAACAGCCACTGTTTTACTTTTTGTTTGCAGAACGGCAGGCTTTAACGCAGGAACTAAACCAATAATGGGGAAGTTCTCCCCATAATGTTCACGCAAATAATCCAAACTAAAAGCAGATGCCGTGTTACATGCCACGACAGCAACTTTACAGCCTTGGCGGTATAACCACTCTATGGCATGTGCAGTCAATTCACGTATATTTTGATCATCACGTGGCCCATAGGGTACATGTGCAGTATCGGCATAATACACAATACGTTCATTCGGCAAATAGCGCGCAATTTCCAAGGCCACAGATAAGCCACCAATCCCCGAATCAAATAAACCGATCGGTGCATCTGCGCCAGCTTTCGGCATGGGTACATCCAGTGGGTAAATGGGGTGAATGGCGGTCATAGGGTCACTTATATATTGTTCAGAATGACAAGGTGGAAAGCTTAAACCTCAGGTGCCTAATTGCAAGCGCAAATCACCACTTTGTAACACTAAAATGGATTCACCTTTTTCATTTTCAAGCAGTTCACCCATCTCAACCAAATGAAAGAATGCGGCACGCTGGATCAGTGCATTAATTCCAAAACGCACATGTACATAAGGGCGCAATTCACCTTGATATTCACGCATAAAAATAGGATGTTCATCATCCACAACAATCACGTCTTGTGTTGTGGTCGTAAACTGGATATAGCTCTTGTTTTCTAGCTCAAGCATATCGACTTGATTAACAAATAAAGGCTCATCTTCTACCTGTATTTCAATCTGCTCGACTGGGGTCTTTAAATAGAACTTGCTGTCTTCTTTCCATAGTACTGTCGAGAACAAGTCAATAAGCGCTTGGCGTTTGATCAATTGACCATCGTGCCACCATTCTCCATTGGCTAAAACCTTCAAATCCATTGCACCACAATGCTTTGGATGCCATTGATCTAATGGAGGGATTGACCTTTTGTGACCGGACTGTCCATCTTTTAAGTATTGTGCAATGTTCATTAAATTTCTATCATCCCTATTAATGAATTTTTTCGTCGGGTTTTCGTTCAATTGCTGCTTCATCCGCCTAATAAATACCTTAGTGACGGAAAAATAATATGATTCAGCCAATTGGCTAGAACTCGGTTTAAAACTATACTAGCCCACAATATCAAAGACACGATAGAAAAATTGTGTCTGGGCATTAAGAACACTCATGGCAGCACCATTTAAATGAATTGAATGGATGCCACCTTCCGAAATATGAGGAGTCCTACATGGAACACATCGAACGTGAATCGATGGAGTTTGACGTAGTTATCGTCGGTGCAGGTCCTGCCGGCCTATCTGCTGCGATTAAAATTCGTCAACTTGCAATTGAAAATAACCTAAACGATCTGTCCGTTTGTGTCGTGGAAAAAGGCTCCGAAGTGGGTGCGCATATTCTATCCGGTGCTGTGCTTGAACCTCGCGCAATGAATGAATTGTTCCCAGACTGGAAAGAACAAGGTGCGCCTTTAAATGTGCCTGTCACTGAAGACAAAACCTATTTCTTATTGTCTGATGAAAAATCACAAGAAGCACCGCATTGGATGGTGCCTAAAACCATGCATAACGATGGCAACTATGTTATTTCGTTAGGTAACGTTGTTCGTTGGTTGGGTGCTAAAGCTGAAGAATTAGAAGTGTCTATTTTCCCAGGCTTTGCAGCATCTGAAATCCTTTACCATGAAGATGGTACTGTGAAAGGTATTCAGACTGGTGACATGGGCATTGGTAAAGATGGCGAACCAACGCACAACTTTACCCCTGGCTATGAACTGCATGCGAAATACACATTATTTGCTGAAGGCTGTCGTGGCCACTTGGGTAAACGTCTGATTGCTCAGTTCAACTTAGATAAAGATGCTGATCCGCAACATTACGGTATTGGTATTAAAGAACTTTGGGAAATCGATCCTGCAAAACACAAGCCAGGTTTGGTGATGCACGGTGCAGGTTGGCCTTTAAGTGAAACAGGTTCTTCAGGCGGTTGGTGGTTATACCACGCTGAGAACAACCAAGTGACTTTGGGCATGATCGTTGACTTATCATATACCAATCCACACATGTATCCATTTATGGAAATGCAGCGCTGGAAAACACATCCACTGATCAAGCAATATCTTGAGGGTGGTAAACGTATTTCTTATGGCGCACGTGCGGTTGTAAAAGGTGGCTTCAACTCACTACCTAAATTCACTTTCCCAGGTGGTAGCTTAATTGGTGATGACGCAGGTTTCCTAAACTTTGCAAAAATCAAAGGCTCTCATACAGCAATGAAATCAGGCATGCTGTGCGGTGAAGCTGTATTTGAAGCGATTGCTGCGGGTGTGGAAAAAGGTGGTGACCTTGCCATTGCACGTGTGACTGAAGGTGAAGACTTCTTCGCTAAAGAGTTAACTGCGTACACAGACAAGTTCAACAACAGTTGGTTGAAAGAAGAGTTATATAACTCTCGTAACTTCGGCCCTGCTATGCATAAGTTTGGTCAATGGATGGGTGGTGCGTTCAACTTTGTTGATCAAAACATCTTTAAAGTGCCATTTACACTACATGACTTACAGCCTGACTTCAGCGCTTTAAAAACTGTCGATGCTGCGAACTTCAAACCGAATTATCCAAAACCAGATGGTAAACTAACGTTTGACCGTTTGTCTTCTGTATTTGTATCGAATACGGTACATGAAGAAAATCAGCCTGCGCATTTAAAACTGACAGATGCTTCTATTCCTGTAAATGTGAACTTACCAAAATGGGATGAGCCTGCTCAGCGCTACTGCCCTGCTGGTGTTTATGAAATTATGGAAGAGAATGACGGTTCTAAACGTTTCCAAATTAACGCGGCAAATTGTGTACACTGTAAGACTTGTGACATCAAAGATCCGTCTCAAAACATTACTTGGGTAACACCTGAGGGTGGCGGTGGTCCTAATTACCCTAACATGTAATCTCCTTTGAGATAAAAATAAACCCGCTTAGTGCGGGTTTATTTTTTAATATACAATCACACTCTTTAAATAAATATTATTACAAAAAAACTAGTTCCTATAAAAAATGAATTTCATAATTAGTTTATTTTAAATAATTATCAATGTGACATTTTATATCCATTAGATTTATATATTTTATAAATAATTAAAAGAAATAATTTCACTAAGCCTAAATAAAAATTTAAATTTCATCTATATAGTAATATATTCTTTTAGATCCTTCAATTTTATAATAATTAATTTTAATTTCTCTAGAACTTTCCATATTACAAAGCTTACTTACAACTTCATCTCCTCCACCGTACATTGTAATTTCCTTATTTTCGATCAGAAAATTAAACGATGTAGGCTCTTCATAATTTCGATGAATTTTTTCCAACTTATATTTTAAGGTTAGATCTTTTATGTTAGAAAAATCAGTACTATTAAATGGAAAAACTCCCCTATTTCACCCACCTAAAAAAAGCGCTTGTTTATTTTTCTCGTATAAATATGCTATTTTTTCGTCATCAGCATATACATGCGAGCTAATGAGCACTATAAATAACAATCTAAAAACACCAACAAAATTCATCATAGCTCAATTTATTTATTAAAAATAAAATACATATTTTTTTTAAAATCAAACCCACTAAATAAAATTAAAAAATCAATATCAACAAAAACCATTGCAAGAAAGTTTAAATAATTAAAAAATCAGAATAAAATTCCGCCTACAAAATTATTAATTCAAACAGGCTTTGTTGCACAAAGATTTGAAATGCAAAGCGCCCCTAATTGAGCCAAATTTAAGGCGTAACTTGGGTAAGTGGTCGACCTAATTCCGTAAATCTGTTAAGAACTGCTACACGTGCATGGATCTC